>DATMUN010000070.1:0-3370 GCA_035563895.1 Occallatibacter sp.
ACACAGGCGCGTCGCCGAGGACCGAGTGGCTGTGGTTGGAACCGCGCACGTAGAGGACAGTGAGCGCCAACGAGGTGCACATGAAGATCACAGCGGACCACGTGGTGAGGCGGGTAAGCACGTTGGCGGCGGCGCGGGGACCGAAAGCAGTCTGTGAACCCTGGCCGCCAAAGGCGCCAGCTAGGTCGGCCGAGCGGCCCTGCTGCAGCAGGACAACGCCAATCAGGAAGAGGCTTACGATGACGTGGACGATGATAACGACGTAGAAGAGAATCTGCATTGCTCGGGCTGCTTTCCAGGCCGTATCCAGGTTGGCCTGGACAGGAGAATTCTTTGGTGCGGGGGAGGGGACTTGAACCCCTATGCCTTGCGGCGCTAGCACCTCAAGCTAGTGCGTCTGCCAATTTCGCCACCCCCGCACGGAGTGAACCTCTCTGAGTATAGCAAAGGTTTTCGGTTCGCGCAGAGAGGTGCCGCTAGAGGAAAGACCTCGGCGATCTCACGTGTTTTCACCGTCCTGCGCGGGCGCGTTTCAGATGCCGAGCCGCTTCATCCATGCGGCCAGCTCCTGCTGATCGGGCGTGCCTGCGGCGTGCGCGCTGCGGACGCTGGCTCGGTCAGCGGGGCTGCGGTTCTGGCTGATCTTGAACTTGCCCTCGATGCGGGCGATGGGGATGCGAAACCCGACGATTCCCGCCAGCATGGAGCGGCGGAACCCCTCGGGGAGGCTGCGCCAGCGGTCAGCATACGCGGGATCGTGCAGGGCGATGAGGCGTTTGAGGAGTGCGTCTTTTTCATCGTCGCCGTCGATCTGTTCGAAGGTTCCCCAGGCGTGGACAGCGATGTAGTTCCACGTGGGAACGGAGAGTTCTTCTTCGTATAGCGAAGGCGAGACGTATCCGTGCGGGCCGTTGAAGATCGCGAGGGCTTCGCGTCCGGCAAGCGATTGCCAGTGCGGATTCGCCTTGGCCAGGTGTCCCTCGATGAGGCCATGCGGGCCTGCGTCGCTGACGACGAGGGGCAGGTGCGTGGCGACGGGACCAGCGACGGGATCGGCGCCCGGGTAGGGGCCGAGCAGGAGCGCGAAGGCGTTTTGCTGCATGGCGTCGATGAGCACCGAGCGGTCTGCGACTTGATTAAAGCGGGGAGTGTACACGCGATCTCCTAGTGGATGCGCTCGAAGCGGAAGCCTGCTTCACGCAGGGCATGGCTGATGGCGGTGATGTGACTGGAGCCGCGCGTTTCGAGCGTGACGTCGATGACGGTTTCGCCGAGGCTGACGCCGTAGTAGGCACGATTGTGGACGGTCTCGACGATATTGGCGCGCTCGCGGGCGAGGATCTCTGTCAGCGTGAAGAGCGCGCCGGGACGGTCCTGCAGATAGACGCGGATGCGCAGAAGGCGCCCGTCTTTCACCAGGCCGCGTTCGATGATCTTGGCCAGCAGAGTGACGTCGATGTTGCCGCCGCAGACGAGCACGGCGGTGCGGCGATTACGCAGGTTGGTCTTGGACTGCACAACGGCGGCGAGGGCCGCTGCTCCGGCACCCTCGGCGAGGGTCTTCTCCTGCTCGAGAAGGAGAAGAATGGCGCTGGCGATCTCTTCGTCGTCGACGGTTACGATCTCGTCGACGTAGCGGGAGACGAGCGGCAGGGTGAGATCGCCGGCACGGCGGACGGCGATGCCGTCGGCGATGGTGGCTTCCGGTGCAATTGTGACGGGTTTACCTGCTTCACGAGCGCGCAGCATGGAGGGCAACCCTTCAGGTTCAACACCGACCACGCGAATCTTCGGGTTGGTTTCTTTGAGCGCGCATGCAATGCCGCTGATGAGGCCTCCGCCGCCGATGGGCACAACGACGGCTTCGAGGTCGGGAACCTGCTCGAGCAACTCGAGGCCGATGGTGCCTTGGCCGGAGATGACGTCGGGATCGTCGAACGGGTGAATGAACGTTGAACCTTGCTCGGCGCGGAGGCGCAGGGCCTCTTCGCACGCCTCGTCGTAGCTGGCTCCGTGGAGGATGACTTCAGCACCGTAGTTGCGGGTGGAGGCTATCTTGACGAGCGGGGTGGCGAGAGGCATGACGATCTGCGATCGGATGCCGCGGGACGTTGCATGGAAAGCTACGCCCTGCGCATGGTTGCCGGCGCTGGCGGCGATGACGCCGCGCTTGCGCTCGGTCTCAGACAGCGTGAGCAGCTTATTGAGAGCGCCGCGCTCTTTGAATGAGCCGGTTCTCTGGAGATTTTCGAGCTTGAGGTGGAGAGGGAGACCGGTGAGCTCAGAGAGATGGTGCGAGAGCTGGCACGGGGAGACGTGGATGGCGTCGCCTATGCGCGTGCGGGCTGCCTGAATGGACGATAGCGTGACGGAGTGCATTAGAATCCCTCAGAGATAAATGCGCAAAATGAAAAACCACCTGCCGCGGTTGCGGGAGGTGGCCTGGTCGAAGCCAACTTGGCTCGGACAACGGTCAGGCAGCGTTTCCCGCGCGGGCAATGGAGCTGCTAATTCGCGGGTGTGCCGGAGACGTGACGATCTGCAGGTGCAGAACACGGACGCTCGTTGGCATGTACGTATGCATGACGTTGAAGATGAGTACAGCAGAGCAGTGGCGTGTGCGTCAAGAATGCGCTCCGCTGCAGGCTAGTCCAGAACGCCGCCGAAGACGAACTCAAAGGCGCTGCCGCCGCCGACACGGCGCACCATGCGCGTGAGCACGGTGACGGAATCTCCGCGACGATCGCCACGGGTGCCGACCTTCTGGAGTGTCATTCGGATCATGGTGTCGGGCATCCACATGTCTTCACAGTGCATGAGGAATCCTGAGACGGAGATGTTCTCAATGCGATGCGGGTGGGGCGCGCCTCCGGTGAAGAAATACGCAATCAGATCAGGATGATTGAGCCGGTGGGCGCGACGGCGATCGCGGACGCGATTGGGTGGCTGAGGAGCGGGTGGAGGCTGGAGACGCAGCCAGCGCATGACGCGCATTTGAAGCGTGGGACGAGCCTCCTGGTAGTACTCGATCTCCGGCGCCTCAGTCACAACGCCCCATGCAGGGATGCTGCGCGTTTCATGGAGCGGTGCTGGCTCCACGCCTTCGGCAGGTTCCGGCGTAGTGGGCGGAGCTGCTGGAAGTTCAATGACCGCTGAAGAGTGGGCAGCGGGCGAAGGCGCTGCGTGCGGAGCGGAAGATGCAAGATGCACTGTCCCGCTCAGATAGCGGGCGAACGTGTCGTCGGCAGCGGTGTGCGCGAGCGGCAGATCGGCCGGAATAGCATCCAGGGCCGCTACTGGCGGTCGGGCAGGGGATTGGCCCCCTGGCACTGGCAACGGTGTGTCGGGCATACGGGCGTTCTCTGGCGCT
>DATMUN010000071.1:0-3826 GCA_035563895.1 Occallatibacter sp.
CCCCTGCCGGTACAACGCAATCTCCAGCCGATCGACGCGCGCGTGCAGCTCACGCACTTCCTCTTCCAGACTGCCAGGCTCTTCGGGATTCATGTGCACACCGTTATAGCATTCTCAACGGCCCGGCATACGTGATTTTCAGTGCCCGCGCAGCTACACTGGATAAGAAGGAGCACCACGTGGCCGACGGCGAAGAAGAACGCAAGCAACAGCAGCAACAGCGCGAGCAGGAGACCTGGCGCCAGCGCGAAGACCGCCTCGACCGCGATCACCCCGACCCCTGGCAACCCGAGCGCGACGACTCCTGACACTCTTTCATCTACACACGCAAAAAGCCCCCGATCTCCCGGGGGCTTTTGCTTTCGTTGCTGTGGCGATCAGTTGCTGTAGAGCAACACGCCCGCCGCCTTCTCCTCGCTGCCGCCGTCGTCCGAGCTTACCGGGCGATAGAACAGCTGGTTCTGGTCGAGATAGACCTCGAGGAACGCCGGCCGCGCCGTGATGTGCCCCGCAATCAGAGCCTCTGACAGCGGATCCTCCACGTAGCGCTGCAGTGCACGGCGCAACGGGCGCGCACCATAGCTGCGGTCGGTCATCGTCTTGTCGAGGATCCACTTCTTGGCCTCCTCGGTCACCGAGATCGTGATCGCCTTCTGCGCCAGGTTTGCGTTCAGCTGCTGCACCAGCAGCTCCACAATCTGGATCAGGTCGGCATCGTTCAGCGACTGGAAGAGGATCACCTCATCGAGACGATTGAGGAACTCTGGGCTGAAGGTCTTCTTCACCTCGCCCTTCACCAGCTCTTCCACCTTCTCGCTCACCAGGTCGTCGCGATCGCTCTGGAAGCCCAGCCCCTGCTTCTTCTGCAGATGCCGCGCGCCAATGTTCGACGTCATGATGAGGATCGTGTTCTTGAAGTCCACCGTGTTGCCCAATCCATCGGTCAACTGGCCGTCTTCAAATACCTGCAGCAGCAGGTTGAACACATCCGGGTGCGCCTTCTCGATCTCGTCCAGCAGGACCACCGAGTAAGGTGAGCGCTTCACGCGTTCTGTCAGCTGGCCGCCCTCCTCGTAGCCCACGTATCCCGGAGGCGAACCGATCAGCTTCGACACCGAGTGCTTCTCCATGAACTCCGACATATCGAACCGGATCAGCGCCTTGTCCGAGCCAAACAGGAACTGCGCCAGCGTACGCGCCATCTCCGTCTTGCCCACGCCCGTCGGTCCAAGGAACAGGAACGAACCGATCGGCCGATTCGGAGACTTCAAGCCCGCACGCGACCTGCGAATCGCACGCGCCAGCGCGCTGATCGCCTTGTCCTGCGAGATCACGCGCTTGTGCAGCTCTTCTTCCACGCGCAACAGCTTCTGCGTCTCTTCTTCCTTGATGCTCGTCACCGGCACGCCCGTCCACCGCGAGACCACATCTTCAATGTCCTCGCGGCCCACGATGCCTGCTGCCGAGTCGTCCAGGTGATATTTGTCGCGAAGAGCGCGCAGGTTTTCGCGCTCCTTGCGTTCCTCGTCACTGTAGAACCGAGCCTTCTCGAACTCATGGTTCGCAATGGCCGAGTCCATACGATGAACGATGAACTTGATCCGCTTCTGCACCTCGGTGATCTCCTCGGGCAGCGAGGTCTGACGCAGCTTCACGCGCGCGCCCGCCTCGTCGATCAGGTCAATCGCCTTGTCCGGCAGAAAGCGGTCCGGTATGTAGCGGTTCGAGTGCGACACGGCAAACTCAATCGCGTCGTCCGTGTAGCTCACCGCGTGGAACTTCTCATAGCGGTCCTTGATGCCCATGATGATCTTGATGGCATCGGCCTCTGTCGGCGGCGGCACCTTCACCGCCTGGAAGCGCCGCTCCAGCGAGCGATCCTTCTCGATCGACTTGCGGAACTCGCCCGGCGTGGTCGCGCCGATGCACTGAATCTCACCGCGCGAGAGCGCCGGCTTCAGGATGTTCGCCGCATCCAGCGACCCTTCGGCCGAGCCCGCGCCCACCAGTGTGTGCAGCTCGTCGATAAAGATGATGGAGTTCTGATTCTCCATCAGCTCCTTCATGATCGTCTTCAGCCGCTCTTCAAACTGGCCGCGATACTTCGTGCCCGCCACGATGAGCGACAGATCCAGCGCCAGCACGCGCTTGTCCGCAAGAAAGCTCGGCACCTCGCCGTCGGCGATGCGCTGCGCCAGTCCTTCGACAATCGCCGTCTTGCCCACGCCCGGCTCGCCAATCAGCACCGGATTGTTCTTCGTGCGGCGGCACAGAATCTGCACCACTCGCTCCAACTCGCCGTCGCGGCCCACCAGCGGATCGAGCTGCCCATCCATCGCCGCCTGCGTCAGGTCGCGCGAGAACTCAGCCAGCAGGCTCGACTCGCGCTGCCTCTGCTGTTGCGGAGCCTTCTCCTGCGTCACGCGCGCCAGCTCTTCGCGAATCTGAGCCAGCTTCAGCCCGCGCTCCTGCAAGATCTCCGACGCGAAGCACTTCTCCTCGCGCAGCAGTCCCAGCAGCAGGTGTTCGGTCCCGATGTGCTTATGGCCCAGGCGCTCGGCCTCTTCAGCCGCATACGCCAGCACCCGCTTGCACTCATTCGACAGCGGCAGATCAACCGACGTTGAAACCTTCTCGCGAATCGTCGTGTGGGCCTCGATCTGTTTGCGGATCGACTCCACCGACGCGTGCGAGCGCAAAAAACGGTTGGTTAACGCCTTGTCCTCGCGCAGCAGTCCGAGCAAAAGATGCTCAGTCTCGATATAGGGCGAGCCGAACTGGCTGGCCTCGTATCGCGCGAAGAAGATCACGCGCCGTGCCTTCTCCGTATAGCGTTCGAACATTGTGTTCTCCCTTGCTGGGGGCTTCGGAAGGAGTGACTGTCCGGTGCTCCCGGCCTCAGCCCAACCCACGCGCGCCCCTCTCTTTTAAAAGCGCTGCCACGGGCCCCATTGCAAAATCCTGTCTCGCCCGCGAACAGCTCTTGTGGATGGTTGTGGACCCAGCTTGCAGTCCGGGCGTCCCGGCGCCGTTCATGCACCGCAACTACCATCCTTTTGCGCCTGCGCGCCCGGAGAGGTTGCTCCGCTGCGTGCCGCGTATACCTATCTGACTCTTGGAACCCGCCGAACGATGCAAGTTGCGCTCTTCTCCGGGTTCGTCGCCGCCTAAGCCAGCGCAGCCAGGCGCCCGTTCTCCAGGCGCAGAGTCCGCGTACATCGCGCGGCCAGTTCAAGATTGTGCGTCACCATCACCGTGGTGAGTCCATGCGAAACATGCAGCCGCTCCAGCAGCTCAAAAACCCGTTCGGAAGTCGTTGCATCCAGGTCGCCCGTGGGCTCATCGGCCAGCAGCAGAGCCGGTTCCGTCACCAGCGCCCGAGCCAGCGCCACGCGCTGCTGCTCGCCGCCAGAGAGCTCTCCCGACCTGTGCTCGCTCCGCTCCGCCAAACCGACCTCCTGCAACCACTTGCCCGCCGCCGCCAGTGCCTCGCGCCTGCTCGCGCCCCGCGCCATCAGCGGCATCGCCACATTCTCCGCCGCCGTAAACTCCGGCAGAAGATAGTGAAACTGCCACACATAGCCGATCTTGCTGTTGCGAAACCGTGCTCCCTCGCTAAGGCTCAATCCGGCTACATTGATAGACGCGCAGTGTACAGTTCCCGCCGTCGGCGCATCAAGAGCACCCAGGATGTGCAAAAGGGTACTTTTTCCCGCTCCGGACTGGCCGACAACCGCCACCATCTCGCCGGGAAACACCTGCAAGTCCAGATTTTTGAAGAGAGTCAGCGTTCCACGAGAGGTAACGTAGGTCTTCTCCAGCCCCA
>DATMUN010000072.1:0-2219 GCA_035563895.1 Occallatibacter sp.
TGCCGAGGAGGACGGCGATGACGGGGTTGACGTAGGCGTAGGAGGCTACCTTGGCGATGGGGACGCGCTCGATGAGGTAGACGAAGCTGGTGTAGCCGAGGAGCGATCCGCCGACGACGAGGTAGGCGATGGAGAGGAGGCCGCGGCTGGAGGGGTGGAAGGCGGGCCACTGGCCGAAGGCGGTGCCGAGGATGAGGTTGACGATGCCGGCGGCGAACATCTGCCAGGCGGCTCCGACGAAGGAGTTCATCTGCAGGCGGGCGCGGCGGCCAATGACGGTGCCGGCGGACCAGCAGGTGCAGCCGAAGAGCAGAACGCCGATGGCAATGAGGCGGGGAGTGTCGCCGTGAAAGCCGGAGCGGAGTGAGGGCGAGAGCAGGATGGCGAGCCCCGCAAAACCCAGGCCGAGGCCGAGCCAGCCGCGGAGGGGCAGCGGCTCGCCGTGGGGCAGGACCATCTCCGCTGTAGCGATGAGCAGGGGGATGCAGGCGGAGATGAGCGAGGCGAGGCCGCTGGGGATGTGCTGCTCGGCGTAGATGAGGGCGACGTTGGAGCCGGAGAGGAGGAAGATGCCGACGATGGCGGTGACGGCCATGTCGCGGGGCGGCCACCAGAGGCGCAGGCCCATGAGGGCGCAGATGACGAGGGCGACGGCGCCGGCGATGAGGAAGCGGGCGGCGCCGAAGAGGAGCGCGGGCATCTCGGTTCCGCCGATGCTGATGGCTGTGTAAGTGGATCCCCAGAAGAAGTAGAGGCTGGCGAAGGCGACGACCAGCGAGACGGAGGTGGAGGGCTTGTTGCGCAATTTTGCTTGCGATGGGGGCATGGATAGGTCCATGGTAGTGCACGGGCCGGTTCATCTGCTGCGGCTAAGTAACCGGGAGGTCAGGGCGGATGCATACCAGCGGGGTACTGGGAAATCTGACGGCGATGCTAGTTTCGCTGGGAGGGATGACGTGTGCGGCACAACCATCTGCTGCATCCCCGTCCCCGGCCTCGCGAGGAAGCGCGTCCATGGTGGAGCTGTTTCGGACGTTCACGAGCGAGCTTGGCTTCAGCTACACCTACGACTCGGATTGGGAGCGTGTGGATACGAAGCCGATCATGCCGGTGGTGAAGTCGCATGCCGAGAACTCAGCGAAGAACGATGCGGAGCTACAGACGGCACGATGTCTGCAGGTGGCGCTGATTCTGCAGCACGGTGCGCCGCATCGATCTTCGATCGTGTTGGCGGTGCTGCCGAATGAATGCTTGGGCTCCGGGCTGAAGCCGTCTAGCTTGTCTGGTGTTGCCAGTGGCGTGGCGGCTGCGGTGCAGGGGCAGTTCATCATCAAGGACCCGCAGTATGTGGCGTATGTGCTGGGGGGTGCGGAGTTCTGGGCGGAACGGGCCCAGGGAACTGCGAAGGAGCATCCGGAGACGACGGCGACACTGGAGACGGTGTGCGCGATGCTCAAGTCCGGGTTGGCCTGCTGGATGGGATTCCTGAGAGATGAGCAGTCTGTGCGCGCGTTTGAGGGCAGCAGTGTGGCTGTGAGCGGCAACGCTGCTTTGCCGCTGATTCCCAAGGGGATCTTTGAAGCGGCAAAGGTAAACTAGCGCGGCCTTGGAATCGGGGCCGCGCGGACGCTGTGTCTGTGCGCGGGTTTGCCCGTGCTATGCTCGTAGCCAAGCGGGTTTTCTCCCCATGGACAAGTCAGGATGCACGATCGCGGTGGCGTTGCCGGCGTGTAAGCGCTGGTCGAGAGGCCGCGTGCGCGCGATGTGTCCGCGGCGGCACTTGCGTGTGCTTCCTTCCCGCACCCGACCTAGTCTCTTCGGCGGCGATTGAGTAGCCGAGCTGCCGAAGATCCCTCGCATGCCCTGGGCCCACGTGTGGCCCGCAGAACGGAATGCCTCCACCCCCGGAGGCCGTGGCAGCGCACCTGCACCTGAATGCCCGCTGACGCAGGATGGCGCGCCGCACAACCTCTGCCGAGGAGATATAGAGATGACGAAGCAGGAAATGCACGCAAAGTATGGGCCAAAGCTGGTGTGTCCACTGCCAGGGCCGAAGGCGAAGGCTGCTGTGGAGGCCGATGCGCGGCTGATTTCGCCGAGCTATACGCGGTCGTATCCGCTGGTGGCGAAGCGCGGACGCGGCGTTCGCGTGGAGGATGTGGACGGGAACGAGTTTCTGGATTTTGCGGCGGGCATCGCGGTGACGTCGACGGGGCACT
>DATMUN010000073.1:0-2140 GCA_035563895.1 Occallatibacter sp.
CCGCTGCCCCATCGTCGACACCTGGTGGCAAACCGAGACCGGCGCCATCATGATCGCTCCCATGCCCGGTGCCGTCGCCGCCAAACCCGGCTCCGCCACGCGCCCCTTCTTCGGCATCCAGCCCGAGGTCGTCACCAAAGAGGGCAACCCCGTCCCCGCCGGTCACGGCGGCCTGCTCGTCATCCGCAAGCCCTGGCCCTCCATGGCCCGCACCGTCTACGGCGACCCCGAGCGCTACCTGAAGACCTATTGGTCCGACGTTCCCGGCTGCTACTTCACCGGAGACGGAGCCCGCCAGGACGCCGACGGCTACTTCTGGCTCATGGGCCGCGTCGACGACGTCATCAACGTCAGCGGCCACCGCCTCGGAACGATGGAGGTCGAGTCCGCCCTCGTCGCCCACCCCAAGGTTGCTGAAGCCGCCGTCGTCGGCCGCCCCGACGATCTCAAGGGGCAGGCCATCGCCGCCTTCGTCACCCTCGAAAGCGGCAACCAGCCCACCGACGCGCTCAAGGACGAGCTCAAGAAGTGGGTGTCGAAGGAAATCGGCTCGCTCGCCCGCCCAGACGACATCCGCTTCACCGAGCAGCTGCCCAAAACCCGCTCCGGCAAAATCATGCGCCGACTCCTCCGCGACCTCGCCACCCACGGCGAGATCAAAGGCGACGTCACCACCCTGGAAGATTTCAGCGTCATCGCCAAACTCCGCGAAGCCGACGAAGGCTGAGATATGTCGAAGGTCCGGCAGTTGCGCTATGGCGTGGCGATGAGCCTCGACGGGTTCATCGCCGGGCCTAACGGCGAATACGACTGGATAAAGATCGATCCATCCTTCGACTTTGTGGCGCTCTACCGAGAGTTCGATACGCAGCTCATGGGGCGGCATACCTATGAAGTGATGCTGGAACGGGGGATGTCACCCGGGGCGATGGGGCTGCAACCGTATGTGGTTTCGTCGCGGCTGGATGCAAACGCGCACAAGGGCATTCGGATTATCAACGGCGACATCGCGGCAAAGGTGAGGGCACTGAAAGAGCAGTCGGGGAAGAATATCTGGCTGTTCGGAGGAGCGCAGCTTTTTCGCGCCCTGCTCGACGCAGGACTGGTGGACGCCGTGGACGTGTCAGTCATGCCAGTCCTACTGGGCAGCGGAGTGCCTCTCGTGCCAGAAGGGCAGCGGCGCCACTTGCAACTCGACGAACACCGCGCACTACCGAACGGATCCCTGACACTGCGCTACCGCGTGTGCTAGACGGGTGATTCAGGAGTTTCAACGTCACAGCCAAGCTCCACAAGGTCGATGGAAGACTGGCATGAGTTGTTGAACTCTAAATTGGCGTGAGCCGGTGCCACGCGGGCTTGGGGCACTCAAGCGGACAGCAGGCTCGTCCGTCGTATCGCGTAAAACAGAGCAGCCAAAATGTAGATGCCTGCTGCAAGCAGCAGGAGAGATTTCATTCCAGCCAGAAAGGATACGTTCTGCAGAAGGCCTCCTGCCACGGCTCCCAGCATGTTCATCCCGAGGATTTTGCTGTTCCCCTGAGTGCGCTGCAGGCTTTCCGTGAAAATAACACCAGCGAGGAAGAGAGAGATGCAGTAGGCAATGCAGATCAGCATGCCGATAAGCGCGCCCGACCCGGGGATACGGTCCCAGGGAATTATATAGGTGGCAAGCAATGCCGCACATAGCGCAAGATAGTAGATCATAAGTCTGCGTGGTTGTATAAATCTTACGTAGAAGTTGGCAAGGATTAGAACTACGAGAATTCCACTGAGTGCTACGCAGTTGACCATCCAGGTAGTCCCAAAGTAAAGCGCCAGGCGACTCACCATCTGTGTCTCCATCAACAGAAACCCTCCGCCGAGCAGGAAGAACACAAAGCTTCCGCTTTGTCTCGATTTTAGGAAGGGACTCACCATATAAAGAGCCAACAGGACGATGATGACGGAGACACTAAAGTAGGTCCGCGGAATCGAATGGGAAAGGTGGTAGATGTAAGGCCAGTCGTCGGTCGTAGCAACTGGAGCATTCACAGTTGTCAGCGGGAAGTCGGGTTTATGTGAAAGAAGGAAGGCGGCGTCCTTCGCGTTAGGTTCGACCGCTGGCGGCAGGGTACTGTTCGATTCGATGAAGACAGTT
>DATMUN010000074.1:0-4975 GCA_035563895.1 Occallatibacter sp.
CGGCGCCAGCGCCCGCACCGCCTCCACCCGCTGCACCTGCGCATGCAGCGCCGCCGCCTGCTCAAACTCCAGCGCCTCCGAGGCCCTGTCGCGTTCGCCGCGCAGCACCACCAGACGGCTCTCCCCGCGCGTTGCCGCAAAGTCGCGCACCGCCGCCGCTTCTTCCGCGTAGCGCTCATCCGTGCAGCCCTTGTAGCAGGGCGCCAGGCACATCTTCATCTCGGAGTACACACATCCCGGATGACTCGGATCGGGGTTCAGATCGTCCGTGCACCGTCGCAGCAGAAACAGCTTCAGCGCTTCGTCTGCAAACCGCTCCGCCGCCGCCCGCGAAGCAAACGGTCCATACGCCCAGTCCGCCTCGCGCTGGCTCGGCCTCTGCGTCACCGTAATCCGCGGATACGCATTGCTCCCCAGATAGCGGATAAACGCGGGCGCACGCAGATGCATCCGCTCCAACGCTTTCGCGCCATACACCTCTTCCAGAAGAGAGAACTGCGCCAGCAACGACTCGAAATCCGACCCCGTGCGCCGCCACTCAATGCGCCGCACCCGCCCCGCCAGTTGCAGCCGCCGCGGATGCTTCGCCGAGGGCTGTAGCAGCCGCTCCAGCCGCCCGCGCAGGTTCGGCGTCCGCCCGATGTACGGCTCCGCCTTGGCATCCTCGCCGTAGAGCGCAAACACCGCGGCCACCCGTGGCAGCGCATCCAGCGCCGCCCGTGCATTCGCCGGGTCAAAAGGAAGCGATTCCATCGCCGCGCAGCTCACCTGCTCATGCTCCCGCGATTGTCATGCCATCGACCCGCAGCGTCGGCGACGCCACTGACCCGCGAAACACAAGGTCATTCCCAATCGCCGCAACGTGCCGGAACATCTCGCCCAGGTTCCCGGCAATCGTCACCTCTTCTACAGCATGCGTCAGCTCGCCTTTCTCGATCCACAAGCCCGTCGCGCCGCGCGAGTAGTCACCGGTCACAAGGTTCGTGCCAAAGCCCATCAGGCTCGTCACGTACAAGCCCTTCTCCACGCCGCCAATAATCTCCTCCGGCGTCAGAGTCCCCGGCTCCAGGTACAGGTTTCCGCACCCGATCCCCGGCGCCCCCGCCAGCCCGCGCGAAGCATTGTGCGTCGACTGCATCTCCAGCTTGCGCGCCGTGTAGGTGTTCAGTAGATACGTTTCCAGCACCCCATCCCGCACCACCACATTGCGCTGCGACGGTAGTCCCTCGCCATCAAACGGCGAAGTCCCGTAACCGCCCGCGCCCGTTGGCAACATCATCAGGTGGTCATCCACAATCGTGATGTTCGCGGCGGCAGTCTGCTCGCCCAGCCTGCCCGCCAGAAACGAAGCGCTCCGCCAGATCGCATCGCCCGAGGCCGCCTCGAAGATCGCCCCGATCAGCGACCGCGCCACCTCCGGTGCAAACACAATCGGCACCTGCTGCGTAGGAACACGCCGCGCTCCCAGCCGACGCAGCGTGCGCCGCGCCGCCTCCTCGCCCACGCTCTCCGGAGATTCGAGATGCGCAAACGCCCGCGCCGAGCTCCACCACCCGTCGCGCTGCATCGCACCGTTCTCGTCCTGCGCCAGCGGCGCGGCAGACACGCCCGCGTAGCTCGTTCGGTAGCCGCCTACAAACCCGCGCGAGTTTGCCAGTACCATGCGCCCCGTCGCCGCATCAAAGCTGCCGCCGGCCGAGTTCGTAATGCGCGGGTCCGCTGCCAGCGCCGCCGCCTCAGCCCTCCGCGCCCACTCAATCCGCTCCGCTCCGGGCAAGGAATACACATCGTCGTAGTGGAGCCGCTGGTCACCGTCGACTTTGCCGAACTCCGCGGTCTCCGGCAGCCCCGCAAAGGCGTCCTCCTCCGTCACGCGCACCAGCGCCATCGCGCCTTCCACAAGCTGGCGAATGCCATCTTCCGTCAGGTCACTCGTCGAGGCCGAGGCCGACCGCTTGCCCAGCAGCACCCTCAGTCCCAGCCCGCGCGACCCGGACTCAGTCAGCGTCTCCACCTCGCCCATGCGCACGCGCACACTGAACTCGTCGCCCTCGCGCGCCACCACCTCGGCGTCCGTCGCGCCCGCCTTCCGCGCGCGCTCAATCACATCTGCAACCAGGGTTTGGAGGTCGAGTTCGGTTCCGTTCTCAGGCATGACTTCAACGCTATCAGACGCGACGAAGCCCGCAACTCAGGCCCGGACTCGGGGTTCTCCCGGCTCAAAGCATGTGGTGTGCCCAGCCCTCCAGCCACGCGTGCGAGATCGCCTTCCATGTGCTGTTGAAGTAGAGCGCAGTGGCCGTCAGGCCCACGGCGACAATGACCGAGGATGCCACCAGAAATTGCCTCATCACCCGGCCGCGCCTCCAGTCCCAGAGAAGCATCAGAGCGATGAGCAACAGGTTGCCACCCTCATAGAACAGGTACGTGCCGGGGAAGCTCGTCGGTGCAGGCAGAAACAGGCTCATCAGCCGTGAAAAGCCCGCATCGCTGATCGCGATGGTCGCCAGAATCAGCACGCGTCGGTGAGCGGCCGGGTTGCGGCGGAGCAGCACGCCCCAGGGCAGCAGGATCGCCATGCAGATCACCCCGCTGAACGCGATCGAAAGAAACTCCGGCTGCACGGCGCCGGGAGTTTGCAAATTCAAAGCCTGCCAGCTGAGTTCTGACCAGGGAGCGATCACGATTACCAGCGCGGCATAGCCAGCCGCGAACCAGCCGATGCGGCGATGGATGCTGGCATTGCCCGTTTCGACCAGCAACACCAGTGCGGTGGCCGTCAGCAACCAAAGCGTTGTGGCAATAGCGTGGACGTGGACGATGAGCGGTACCGGCGGCTGCTCGTGGAGGTAGTTGTGCAGATCGAAGCCGAAGCCGATCCCCACGAAGGTCCAGAAAAGGCCGAGCCAGACCAGCGCCGCCCGGCGGTCGTCACGCGCGGGCCAGGACGCGGTAGTGTGTACGCGCACACAAAGTGTCCCCCTTGTTGGGCAGTAATGAGACGGGCAATAACGGGAGTCGACCGATACAGATTTTGGGTGAACCTATTATGCCCGAACGCACACCTATCATCTACCGCGATGATTCAGGCGGTCAGGTGTCCCCGGTCCCAGGCCTTCGAGGACCGGAGATACCCAGCTGCCGCCTTCACTTGCCTTCAGGGAAGTCAGCTCCAACCGTCACCGGCTCCCACGCCGCCAGTTCTTTCTCCACGCGTTCCAGTTTCGCGCGGAAGCGCTTCAGCGCCATCGCGCCCAGTACCAGGTGCAGCGGCGGCTCCGGCGCGTCCACGGCCGCAATCATCGCCTCTACTGCTTTTTGCGGATCGCCCTGCTGCTTGCCCGACTGCGTCTCCAGATACACGCGCGCCTTGCCCGCCGTCTCCTTGTACTCCGCAATCGACTGCTTGGCCGCCGTGGGGCTGCGTCCCAGGAACTCCGTCCGGAACGGCCCGGGCTCCACGATCGTCACGCGCACACCCAGCGGCTTCAACTCCTCGGCCAGTGCCTCGCTAAAGCCTTCCACCGCAAACTTCGATGTGTTGTAGAAGCCCCAGCCCGCGCCGCCCACCAGACCCGCAATCGACGACAGGTTGATGATGTGCCCCGAGCGCCGCTCGCGCAGATGCGGCAGAAAAGCCCGCGTCGTGCGGATCAGTCCGTAGATGTTCGTCTGGAACATCGGCTCGAACTCGTCTTCGCCAACTTCTTCAATCGCGCCATTCACGCCGTAGCCGGCGTTGTTCACCACCACGTCCACGTGTCCAAACGCCGCAATCGCCTCGCGTGCAACCGCAGTAATCTGCTCCGGTTGGGTCACGTCCAGCGCCAGCGCACGCGCCGTCTCCGGATACTCGGCCACCAGATCCTTCAGCGCTTCAGCCTTGCGCGCCGTGGCCACCACGCGCTCGCCACGCCGCAACACTTCCTTCGCCAGCAAATATCCAAACCCGGAAGACGACCCGGTAATAAACCACACACGCGATACATTCGACATCTCAGATCTCCCCTTGAGCGCGGACACAGGTCCCCGCCGCTCTTACCAGAGATGCGCAACCTTCAGGCTTGGGTTCGCTTCGAGCGCACACGAGGCCGCAACTTTTCATCGCAATGCTGCGCGCAGCTCTACCGCCCCGTTCCGCCCACGGTCATCCGATCCAGCTTGATCGTAGGCATACCCACGCCCACCGGCACGCTCTGCCCGTCCTTGCCGCAGGTCCCGATGCCTTCATCCAGCTTCAGGTCGTGGCCCACCATCGACACATACTTCAGCGCCTCCGGCCCGTTGCCGATCAGCGTCGCGTCGCGCACCGGCGCCGTGATCTTGCCGTCCTCGATCAGGTACGCCTCCGACGCCGAAAACACGAACTTGCCGTTCGTGATGTCCACCTGCCCTCCGCCGAAGTTCACCGCGTAGAGACCGCGCTTCACACTGCGGATAATGTCGTCGGGTTCATCTTCACCCGCCAGCATGTAGGTATTCGTCATCCTCGGCATGGGAATCGACTGATAGCTCTCCCGCCGCCCCGAGCCCGTATTCGCCGCTCCTGTCAGTCGCGCCGAGAGCTTGTCGGTCAGGTAGCCCTTCAGCACGCCACCCTCGATCAGCACCGTCTCCTGCGTGGCCGAGCCTTCGTCATCCACGTTCAGGCTGCCGCGCCGTCCGGCCATGGTGCCATTGTCCACCACCGTCACCTTCGAGCTCGCCACCGGCTGGCCAATCAGCCCCGCAAACGCCGAGGTCTTCTTGCGGTTGAAGTCCGCCTCCAGCCCATGCCCCACCGCCTCATGCAGCAGGATGCCCGGCCACCCGGGCCCCAGCACCACTTCCATCTCGCCCGCTGGCGCCGGCGCCGCGCCCAACTGCAGAATCGCCCCGCGCGCAGCCTCCTGCGCCAGATGCTCCGGGCTCTTGCTACCTGTGAACTGTTCCAGCCCCGCCCGTCCGCCGCCGCCTGCCGAGCCTTTCGTCGAGA
>DATMUN010000075.1:0-3414 GCA_035563895.1 Occallatibacter sp.
CCGGGATCAGGTTCTGCGAGGCGTACTGCATGATCAGGCGGCCGGTCGTCGTCTCGCCGGTGAAGGCGATCTTGGCGATGCGCGGGTTGGAGGCGAGCGGTTTGCCGGCTTCCAGGCCGAAGCCGTTGACGATATTGAGCACGCCCGGGGGCAGCAGGTCGGCGATCAGTTCCACCAGCACCAGGATCGAGACCGGCGTCGACTCCGCGGGCTTGAGCACCACGCAGTTGCCCGCGGCCAGCGCCGGCGCCAGCTTCCACGCCGCCATCAGGATCGGGAAGTTCCAGGGAATGATCTGGCCGACCACGCCGAGCGGCTCGTGGAAATGATAGGCGACCGTGTCATGGTCGATCTCGCCGATCGAGCCCTCCTGGGCGCGGATGCAGCCGGCGAAGTAGCGGAAGTGGTCGATGGCCAACGGAAGGTCGGCGGCCATGGTTTCGCGGATGGGCTTGCCGTTGTCCCACGTCTCCGCGTTGGCCAGCAACTCGAGGTTGTCTTCCATTCGTTGCGCGATCTGCGTGAGCAGAATGGCGCGGTGAGTGGGGCTGGTGTGCGCCCAGCCTTCGCGGGCGGCGTGGGCAGCGTCCAGTGCGCGTTCGATGTCCTGCGCGTTCGATCGCGGGATCTGGCAGAAGCCCCTGCCCGTTATCGGTGTGATGTTCTCAAAGTATTGACCCGACGCCGGCTCCACCCACCGGCCGCCGATGTAGTTGCCATACAAAGGGCGAAACTTCACTTTGTCGCCAAGCTTGCCAGCCTGTTCTGTTGCCACGGTCGCCATTGCACAACCTCCTCAGGGGAACCCATTCCGTGCGACTCATAAGCCGGTTCACACGGCGCGGGAATCATACACGCGCGAGAAGTGCGCAGCACAGCCCCGGAGCGACATTTTTGAGGAGATGGAAAGACGGAGGCAGAAATGATTCATTGGCTCGGAAGCGCAACGGGCGACGATGACGGAATTTTGCACCGCAACCGTTGCTCACGGGATGCGGCGGCTAGCCGGGAAAGCCTGCCTTCTCCAGCGCTTCAACGAGCGGGCGGAGTTGCGGGTCGCGGCGGGCTTCGTCGAAGGCCTTGTGCAGGGCGCGGTCGCTGGCCGGGCGGGCGGTGGCGAGCAGGGCGCGGCCGGCTTTGGTCACGTTGGTATAGATTCCGCGGCGATCCACATCGCAGACGGCGCGAGAGAGCAGGCCGCGTTCTTCGAGCCGCATCACCAGGCGGGTGGTGGCGCTCTGGCTCAGGACGACAGCCTCGGCTACGTGCTTGAGATGCAGATGCTTATCGTCGGTCTGCTGCGTGTCGAGAACCTGGAGCACGGAGTACTCCCGCACGCTGATGCGGCAGGCCTCCTGCAGGGCGCGCTCCATGCGGGAGTGAATACGCTCGTGGAGCACGGAGAGCGAGCACCACCCTTGAGCGAACGGCGTTGACGACGGCATGCGGACCTGGCCTCCGAGGCGACTCAGCAACAATGCGCAACTAATTGCTTGCGCATGCATCTAAAATTGCGGCGAACCCAATTACGAGCATACGTGTTGCGGTTCCGAGTTGATTTGACCACATCAGGAGTGATTCGGTGCCCGGACTATTCGATTCTTATCAATTGAAGGATGTGAAGTTGCGAAACCGTATCGTGGTTTCGCCGATGTGCCAGTACATGGCCGAGGACGGCGTGGTGAACGAGTGGCACCGTGCCCACTACGAGGGGTTGGCCCGCGGCGGCGCGGGCGTGGTGATTGTGGAGGCGACCGCCGTTGCGCCTGATGGGCGGATCACCTGGGCCGACGCAGGTTTGTGGAACGACACGCAGGCTGCGGCCTTTGAGCCGATTGTGGCCGAGATGAAGAAGCACGGCGCGGTGCCGGGCATCCAGATTGCGCATGCGGGCCGCAAGGCCTCGGCCAATCGGCCGTGGGAGGGAGATGACCACATTCCCGAGGGCCAGCCCAACTCCTGGAAGACGATTGCACCGTCTGCGGTGGCGTTTGGCGCGAACCTGCCGCGCATTCCTGAGGCGATGACGCCTGCCGATATTGCACGCGTGCAGGCGGACACCGTAAAGGCCGTGGAACGAGCGCGGAATGCGGGCTTCGAGTGGCTGCAGATGCACTTTGCGCATGGCTATCTGGCGCAGGAGTTCTTTTCACCGCACTCGAACAAGCGCACAGACGAGTACGGCGGCAGTGCGGAGAATCGCACGCGCTACATGCTGGAGACGTTGATCGCCGTCCGCAAGGTGTGGCCGGAGCGGCTGCCGCTGACGGTTCGTCTGGGCGTGGTGGAGTTTGACGGCAATGACGACGTGATGCTGCCTGAAGCCATCGACCTGCTGAAGAAGATGAAGCGGGAAGGTCTGGATTTTGTCGACGTGTCGATGGGCTTCAACACGCCCGACGCGAAGATTCCGTGGGGCCCGCACTTTCTTGCAGACACGGCGCTGCGCGTGCGCCAGGAGACCGGCTTGCCGGGAAGCACGGGCTGGTACATCAGCGAGGCAGGCGAGGCTGACACGATGATTCGCGAGGGCAAGATTGACCTGGTGGCGCTGGGGCGTCCACTGCTGGCGGATCCGCACTGGCCTTATCGCGCAGCGAAGGAGCTGGGTGTGGAGAATGCTGCGTGGAAGACGTTGCCTGCGCCTTATGCGCACTGGCTGGCGCGGTATCGCTGAGTAGCCGTGTGACGAACGTCAGGTTAGCGACTGAGCCCTGACGCACAGAGGAAAGGAAAGAAGATGTTGAGCGATATTGTGTGGCCGGAGAAGTATCTTCCGGGAACGACGGATAACTTTGTTTCGAACGAAGTGATTGTGAAGGGGCTTAAGACGACGGACGTGTGGCCGCTGCTGAACACAGCTACCGCGTGGCCCAGCTATTACAGCAACGCCTTGAAGATCGGCTTTGACGACAGCGGGCCGGAGCTGCGCGAGGGGCTGCGCTTTCGGTTCACGACCTTTGGTCTGGATGTGGAGGCTGAGGTGGTTGAGCATGCTCCGCCAGCGCCGGGCAAGGCGGCGCGGGTTGCATGGCGCGCGTGGGTGGACGGCGACGAAGAGGTGGCGCTCGATGTGCTGCACGCGTGGCTCATCGAAGATCTGCCGGGCGATCGAGTGCGCGTACTCACGCAGGAGTCGCAGATTGGCAAGCCCGCTCAGCAGTTGGCAGCGGCCAAGCCGAACCCGATGTTGAACGCACATCAGGATTGGCTGGAGGGGCTCGTTAAGGCTGCTGCAAAGATTCGTGGCTGAAGCAGTTTTTCAACTGAGGGTGAGATTGGGCTATCAGGCCGATGGCTCAATCTCAAACTTGTATCCGAAGTGTCTGCTGTTGTCGATGTAGCGAATCCATTGCGGAATGAATCGATACATGGTTGCCCGCGATATGGCTGCTGAGAAAATGCTGCCAAGAT
>DATMUN010000076.1:0-4148 GCA_035563895.1 Occallatibacter sp.
CGGCGGGTGCAGGTTCCGGGCAGTTTCACAGGGTGCGATCTTTTTGCCACTTTTTGCGGGGTGCGGGGTTAGTATCGGCATGGTTCGCCCTGACGGCTCGCGCTCGCGCGGAAATGCAGCCAGCAGCGTCAGATAGAGCAGGAACCGGGCTCAGGCAACCCGCGCAGCAGCAGACGGGAACCGGCTGGCCCAACGAAAGGAAGACCACTTATGCGTTTTGCTCTCGCTTCAACACGACTTCTGAAATGGACAGCCGTAGCCGCCGCACTCGCGATGCTGGTTGTGCCTGCGCTGCGTGCGCAAGACATGCAGGACCAGGACCCGCCAGATCAGGCAGGCCGTATCTCCGCTGTTCAGGGCACGGTTTCGATTCAACCCGCAGGGTCCGAAGACTGGGGCCAGGCTTACCTGAATCTACCCGTAGGCCCGGGTGATCGCATCTACACCGACCAGGATGGCTGGGCCGAGGTGCAGGTGGGCCGGACCTTCGTCCGCATCGGGCCGAATACCGATATCACCCTCGTCGGCGACAACGCCAACAGCATCACGTGGGGCCTGGCGCAGGGCGGCGTCCACACCCGAACCCTGGCACTGTGGGCCGGGCAGACGCTCAACTTCAGCACTCCCAACGGCGACATGCAGGTCAACACACCGGGCGAGGTCCGCGTGGACGCCATGCCGAACGACAACGTGACCATCTTCAGCTCCCTGAGCAGCAATGTGCTGGTGAGCGGAGCGGGCGGCTACTGGCAGCAGATGAACAACTGGCAGTCGCTCGAGCTGGCCGGGACGAATCCCGTCTATCCGCAATGGCTTCAGCCTGCCCAGCAGGACTATCTGGACCAGTGGAGCCAGCAGCGCGATCAGCAGCTGCAGAATGTCTACTCCTATCGCTACGTTAACCCGGACATGCCCGGCGCTTCGGATCTGGATACCTACGGTGACTGGACGCCGGACTCCGATTACGGTCCCATGTGGTTTCCGCGGGATGTGCCCGCGGACTGGCAGCCGTATCACTACGGCCACTGGATCAACCGCGATCCGTGGGGCTGGGTGTGGGTTGAGGATGAGCCCTGGGGCTATGCGCCGTTCCACTACGGCCGCTGGGTGGTCTACCGCGGTCGCTGGGGCTGGGTGCCGGGACCGCGTGAAGAGCGGCCGGTCTGGTCGCCTGCATTGGTGGTCTTCGCCGGTGGAATTCACGTTGGTGGCGTGGGCGTGTCGGCCTGGTTCCCGCTCGGGCCGGGTGAGGCCTACAGACCGTGGTATCGCTGCAGCCCGCGCTACGTCGACCGCGTGAATATCACCAACATTCACGAGAGCCGCGTGGTGCACGTACAAAACACCTACGTGAACGTGGTGAACGTAACCAACGTGACAAACGTGACCTACATCAACCGCAACGTGGGCGCCACGGCGATGCGGCAGGAGGACTTTGCTGCGGGCCGTTCGGCGCGGCAGGCCGCCGTGCAGGTGGACCAGCGTCAGTTCAACCGCGTGCAGGTGGTGGATCGTCCAGCCCCGGTGATGCGCCAGTCATTTGTGGCGCGGCCCGTAGCTCAGCCCATCCCGGTGCACGACAAGACGCCGGTTTTCATCAACCAGCAGGGTATGCAGATCACGGCCAAGCCGGGTGCCACGCCCATCGCGCCTCGCGTGCAGCCGGTGCAGACTCCGCGGCCGGTGCAGGGGCGCGTAGTGGTGGCGCCGCCTGTCGAGAATCGTAACCAGAACAACAGCGGCCAGCCGCAGCGGCAGTTCGGCAACCAGAACCGTCCGCAGCAGAACGGCGGAATGCAGCAGCAGCCCCAGCAACCGAACCAGCCGCAGCAGACCTACCAGCCGAATGGCAGCGCAAACCAGAACAACCGGCAGTACCAGAACCAGCAGCCGGTGCAGAACCAGCCTGCCGGAGCCAACAGCAACCAGCAGCAACAGCAGCAGCGCGTAATCGACGCGCGGCCCGTAGGGCGGCCAATCGCGCCCATGGACGATCGCGGTCCGCGGCAGATGCAGCCCGAGCAGAACGGCAACCCGGGCGCGAACCCCAACCAGCAGCCTGCGAACACGCAGCAGAGGCAGCAGTCGCAGCCCTTCCAGCAGACAGCTCCGCAGCAGCAACAGCAGCGGCCGCAGACGCCGGTGAATCAGCAACAGCAAGAGCAACAGCAGCGTCAGCAGATGAACACGCCGCCGCAGCAACCCGCGCAGCAGGCGAGACCGAACGCACAGCCTCAGCCGGTGCAGAACCAGCAGCAGATGCAGCGCCAGCAACCCCAACAGCAACCGCAGAATGCTCGTCCGCAGGATCAGCGGAACAACCAGAACCAGAATCGCGATCAGAACAAGGATCAGAAGAAAGACCAGAAGAAGGACGACAAGAAAGACGATAGGAAGAAGGACTAGCAACCTGCATGCAAACGCAAACAGCAGGGCCGCCGCGATCTGCGGCGGCCCTGCTTATTTGCGGCATAGAGCTAGTGCGCCGAGTGGCCGTCTTCCTTCGAGCTGGTCGAAAACAGGATCGAGGCAGCGAAGACAACGACGATAAGCGGCACGACAAAGAACGGAGAAGTGATGTCCAAGCGGGCGGCCTCCTTGTTGCCACCAAGACTAGCAGAACCAGGCTGCAATTGGAGCGCGCTCGAGGTTGCCGGCGTTGATTTTTCGATGGTCGACAGCGTACGGGAGACGGTACGATTGTGCGCAGCGCAGTGTATGCGCGGAGGTTGACCATGAGTGAGATCGTCGCGAACGGCAAGACGGGACGCAGGGAGTTTCTGAAAGCGAGCGGTGCGGTGACTGCGGCACTGCTCACGCCTGCTGGCGCCATGGCGGCGACCGCGGAGAAGACCCTGCCTGCTTTGCCCAATAACCCGCGCACGCCCGAGGCCATGCCCACGCGCAACCTCGGCAAGACCGGCTATAAGGTCGGCATCTTCTCGCTCGGCGGGCAGGCATCGCTCGAAAAGCCGAACAACTTCGACGTGGCTGTGCCCATCATTGAGCGCGCACTCGACCTCGGCGTGAACTACATCGACACGTCATCCATCTACGGCGGGCCCGACCGCTGGAGCGAGCAGTACGTGGGCCGCGTCATGGAGCGTCGGCGCAACGAAGCCTTCATAGCTACCAAGACACGCGAGCGCTCGCGCGATGCGTCCATGCGCATGATCGAGAAATCGTTGGAACTGCTCAAGACCGACCACGTCGATCTCTGGCAGCTTCACGACGTGGGCACCATGCACGACATCGACGGTATCTTCGCCAAGGACGGCGCCATGGAAGCGCTGCTCGAGATGAAGGAGCAGAAGGTCGTCCGCTACCTCGGGCTGACCGGGCACTATCGCCCCGACGCGCTGATCGAGGGCATCAACCGTTATCCGTTCGACACCATCCTGATGGCGATGAATGCCGCCGACCCGCACCACTACAGCTTCAACGATCAGCTCCTGCCGCTCGCCGTCGAAAAGCAGATGGGCATCATCGGCATGAAGATCCCCGGCCGCAGCCGGCTGCTCTCCACCTGGACACCGCCTCCGATCGACGCGCAGAAGCACTCATGGGAGGGCATGACCATCCAGACCACATCGCCAGGCACGCTGAAGATGCGCGAGGCGATGTACTACACGCTGTCGAAGCCCGTGAGCACCGTGATCATCGGCTGCGACACCATCGCGCAGCTCGAGGAAAACGTACATAACGCACGCGAGTTCACTCCGCTGAACGACAAACAACAGCAGGAGCTTGTAGCGCGCGCCGAGCCATGCGCAAAGCCGTCGCTGTTCTTCCGCTTCTACGACCGGCCATAAGCTGTAAGCAGATGATTACAAGAAGGCCGGAGCATGTGCTCCGGCCTTCTTGTTGTGCAGTATTTGCGTCCGATCCGCGTGAGCGATGCTGGCGGCAAGCTGTGCCGCACCCGCTCAGGAAAGCTGCGTGACGTGAACCGGCAGCGCGTCGAAGTCCACCGTGCCCAGGCCGTGGTTCGCAGCCATCTGCAGATACGGCAGGTGCTCGGGGTCGAGATTCCACCAGGCCTTCGCAGCCCAGGCATCGAGCGCGACGGGATCCGTTCCGGCGAGCACGGTCTTCTTCACGGCCACATCTTCCAGGTTGCCGCCCGTCGGCCCATTGCGCAGCAGGAT
>DATMUN010000077.1:0-6784 GCA_035563895.1 Occallatibacter sp.
CCCGCCGCCGGTGAGCACGATCCCGCGGTCGACGATGTCCGCCGACAGCTCCGGCGGCGTCCGCTCGAGCGCCACCCGCACCGCGTCGACGATCACGTTGACCGTTTCGGCGAGGGCCTCGCGAATCTCCTCGTCGGTGATGGTGATGGTCTTGGGCACGCCCTCGATCAAATGGCGCCCCTTGATCTCCATGGTCATCCGCTCTTCGAGCGGGAACGCGGAGCCGATCTCGATCTTGATCTGCTCCGCGGTACGCTCGCCGATCAGCAGGTTGTACTTGCGCTTCAGGTAGTTGGTAATAGCCTCGTCCATCTGGTTGCCGGCCATGCGCACCGAGCGCGAGTAGACGATGCCGGAAAGCGAGATGACTGCGATATCCGTGGTGCCGCCGCCAATGTCGACCACCATATTGCCCGAGGGCTCAGTAATCGGCAGGCCTGCGCCAATCGCGGCCACCATCGCCTGCTCCACCAGGTACACTTCGCTGGCCTTGGCGCGGTAGGCCGAGTCTTCGACCGCACGCTTTTCCACCTGCGTAATCTCTGAGGGCACGCCGATCACGATGCGCGGATGCACCAGCATCTTGCGGTTGTGCGCCTTCTGGATGAAGTAGTTCAGCATCTTCTCGGTAACTTTGAAGTCAGCGATGACGCCGTCCTTCATCGGCTTGATGGCCACGATGTTGCCCGGCGTGCGGCCGAGCATCTCCTTGGCCTCTTTGCCAACGGCCTCCACTTCGCCGGTGCTTTTGTTGATGGCCACAATCGAGGGCTCGTTTACAACAATGCCCTTGCCGGCCGCGTAGACCAGCGTGTTGGCCGTGCCAAGATCGATGGCCAGGTCACTCGAAAACATGCTGAAAAGCGAGCGCAAGCCATGCGACCGCGAGGAGCGGGAGGGATAACCGTTCAAAGACATTGGAAAGTGAATCTACCTCGCTCTTTATTGTACGGCCAAGCACCGGACTGCGAAGCACCTGCCCCTGAAACTGTGCAACACCGCGGGTTACCCCCGGTTTCCTGCCACCTTCCCCGAGTTAGAACGCGGCCCATCCCGGCTTCCCGCAGCCCGCCCCGGCCTGCGAAACTACTGGAGCATCCGATTCCTCGGCGGAACCTTTGGCAGCTCTTCGCGCGTTCCGCAGTCGCAGGCATCGCACAACAGGGAAGGAACCCATGAGCTATCCCACGTTTCACAATCTGATTGGCGGTGAGTGGCTGCCCGCCAGGAGCGGCAAGACCATCCTGAACCTGAACCCGGCGGACCACACCGACGTGGTCGGAGCCTTCCCGTCCTCGCAGGCCGAGGACGTGGACCAGGCCGTGGCCGCAGCCAAAAAGGCCTACGCCACGTGGCGGCTGGTGCCCGCCCCCAAGCGCGCTGAAATCATCACCCGCGCCGGCCTCCTGCTGCAGGAACGCAAAGAGCAGTTCGCCCGTGACATGACACGCGAGATGGGCAAGGTGCTCGACGAGACCCGCGGCGACGTGCAGGAGGCCATTGACGAAGCCTTCTACGTCGCCGGTGAAGGCCGCCGTCTCTTTGGCGTCACCACGCCCTCCGAGTTGCAGAACAAGTTCGCCATGAGCGTGCGCATGCCCGTCGGCGTCGTCGGCCTCATCACCCCGTGGAACTTCCCCATGGCCATCGCCAGCTGGAAGATCTTCCCCGCGCTCGTCTCCGGCAACACCGTCGTCATTAAGCCTGCCACGGACACGCCGCTCTCCACCTACAACCTCGTCCAGACGCTCATGGATGCAGGCGTTCCCGCAGGCGTCCTCAACATCGTCTCCGGCTCCGGCTCCTCGGTCGGCACGCCGCTCGTCGAGCACCCCGACGTGCGCGCCATCAGCTTCACCGGTTCCAGCTCCGTGGGTTCATTTGTCGGCCAGCGCGCCGCAGCCACCTTCAAGCCCGTCTCGCTTGAGATGGGTGGCAAGAACGCGCAGATCGTGCTCGACGACGCCAACCTCGATCTCGCTCTCGACGGCGCACTTTGGGGCGCATTCGGCACCACCGGCCAGCGCTGCACCGCCACCAGCCGCATCCTGTTGCAGAAGGGCATCGCGAAGCAATTCACAGAGAAGCTGGTCGCCCGAGCCAAGGCACTCAAAGTCGGTAACGGCCTCGAAAAGGGCATCGAAGTGGGCCCGCAGGTCAACGCCTCGCAGGTCGAGACCTCCGCGAAGTACGTCGAGATCGCAAAGGCCGAAGGCGCGCAGATCCTCTGCGGCGGCCACGCTCTCACCGAAGGAATCTACGCCAGGGGCACATTCTTCGCGCCTACCGTTGTTGGCGGCGTCACGCCCACCATGCGCATCGCACGCGAAGAGGTCTTCGGCCCCGTCGTCTCGCTTATCGAGTTCGACACCTTTGAGGAAGCCATCGCCATCGCCAACTCCATCGACTACGGCCTCTCCACGTCCATCTACACCAGGGATGTGAACCGCGCCTTCACCGCCATGCGCGACCTCGAGTCCGGCATCACCTACATCAACGCGCCCACCATCGGCGCTGAGGTGCACCTGCCCTTCGGCGGCGTCAAGCAGACCGGCAATGGCCACCGCGAGGGCCTCGGAGCCATCGACTTCTTCACCACCTGGAAGGCCGTCTACGTCGACTACTCCGACAAGCTCCAGCGCGCCCAGATCGACAACCAGTAATTTCGCTCAAAAAAAGCACGGGGCGCCGAATTCTCGGTGCCCCGTGCTTTTGCTCTTTGTATCGAACGGTCTAGTTAATCCTTCTCGCAATAATCGTCGCCGCAGACCCCGACCGATGCAGCGAGCAGGTAGCCTGCTGATCGCAGATATAGTGCACCAGCGCCGCATCGTCGGCCCATGCAGACGCAGTAGCCAGATCGCCCGCACGCAGCACTACGAAGCTACGTCCCGGCCCCACGGTCAAAATATTGCGCCCCGGCTCGAACGACGAGATATGATCGTCGCCCTGCAGGAAGAAGCCCGCCTGCAGCTTTGGCCGGTTCTGTGCAGCGCGGCGTTTTGCTGCGGCGGCAGCCGCGGTAGCGGCCTCCTTCGACTTCGCTACATCCGTCTTCGTCGGCGTTCCATCGGTATCCGCGCGGTGGTCGATGCCGTACAGGCGGTCCAGGTCCACCACTGTCGGAAAGTTCGTCGTGAAGTCCCAGTAGCCGAACCGCGCAAACTGATCGGGTGAGCAGGGCAGCGACCCCTCCACCCACAGCCCGTCAATCACGCCCTTGTCGTTCTTCACGCGGACAAATGGATCGGTCCCATTCGCCACCGTGTTAACGCCCAGCGCAGGCAGCACAATCTGTTTGCCGCAGATCGGGTCGCCCACAGCATCCAGCACACGCACGTTGAAGAAGTAGGGTTCCTTGTTTGAAGATGTCGCGCGCCAGAAGGCGTCCTGCTCCGGCAGCGCAATCGGCTCCATCTTGAGTTTGTAGTGCACCGTCTGCCCCAGCAACTCCGTCACCAGGTGTCCGCGCAGGCCCGAAGCAATCACCACTCCCTGCCCGAGGTCGCCGTGCGCTTCTTTCTTATCGGACGACTTTCCAGCTGGGCTCTTCGTCATCATGACGGCGGCCGCTGCCGCAGCCAGAATCAGCGCTCCAGCCAGCAGCATCAGCAACTCGGGCTTCTTTTTCTTCATCGGGGGGCTGATGCGCGCACCGGCTTCCACCTGTCCCTGGTGCTCGCTCAGGTAGTTCTGCAGCCATTCCTGGTCTGATACCTGGCCTGGCACACCACCCTGTTGTTCATCCGGTCCAGCCATCCTGCTCCCCCTCCCAGCTTCTCTCCGTGCCCGCGCCTCGCGCCCCCATCGACGGTCAACCTCACTCTACCGTCGCACTGTGGGGAACGCCACAAGAACCGTACGTAACAGAAGAGGTTCCGTCGCGCCGCAAAACGCTCGTGCCGGTCGTGCCAGGCTCACATGAATCGGCTCTTTGCATTCAGTATGAGGGCTGGCGGACACATCGGCGCATCCGCCAAAGTAGCGGGTAGTTATTGCGGTAACATGTCGGCGTCTTCGTCGTCGGCAGATTTAGCCGGCGCAGCTTTAGCTACCTTGTTGTCGGTCTTTCCCGCTTGCGAAGCCGCTGGCTCGCTCGGCAATGCCGGATGCTCAAAGACGTATAACTCGTTGAAGAGATACTTATAAGTCGCATGAGCCTGTGCTCTGAACTGCGGTTTGAAGCCGAACAGCACAATCTGCCCTCGCCCATACGCCAGCTCCATCGCAGCCGCCTTGCCCTCAATGGCCTCCGGGTGCAGCAGCAGCCCGCTCTCCAGCGGATTGGTCTCCTTGGCATAGCGCGCCAGCACCGCGCCATGTGCTCCCGGCAACGCCTCAAACGCCGGCCCCATCTGGAACATCACCACCGGCGACGCGCCCACGCCGTAGTTCACCGGCAACTCCGCATGCTCCGTCTCCACGCGCAGCAGCGCGCCCGAGCAGAAAAACTTGTCGCTCTTCACCCCGTCCAGCACATTCTTCACCGGCAGCGACATCAGCGGAATCAGCGCGCTGGCCGAGCGGTTCATCGCCACCAGCGTGCCGCCGTCGCGTACAAAGGCGCGCAGGTTCTCCAGGCCGTCTTCGCCCATGCCGCCCGCATACTCGCCCGGCACCACGCCCACGCCGAAGCCCTCCATCAGCGGCTTCTGCGCAATGTCCGGCAGAATAATCACATCGTAGCGGCTCTTCAGGTCAGCCGAGCGCATATCGGCGTTGTAGATGTTCTTCGGCGTAAAGCCGTAGTTCTCCAGGACCCACCGCGTCCAGCCCTCGTCAATCGAAGGCAGCCACGGACGATACAGGCCCACGCGCGCCTTCTTCAACGCGATCGCCTTGCCCGGCGTCGTCACCGCTGCCGCGGGCACCGCATACTTCTTCGCAAGGTCGGCGAGCGCCGTCCTGCTCAATCCGCCAATCACGAACGCGCCCGTCTCCGTGCCGTTCGCCGTCTTCACCGGCTCCTGCGCCACAGAGACCGTGCCACCCGCCGCCAGCGCCGCATTCACCAGCTCGAAGGCCGCATTCTCGCGATGACTCACCGCAAACGCCGTGCCCGTGCCATCCACTGCCGCCTCCGGCATGCTCACCTTGTCGATCTTCGCCATCTGCGTGCGCTGGTCCGCCGTCAACGGATCGGTCACCGCATCCACCGTCACGCCCATCTGCAGCGGCAGCGTCCAGCCGGTCACGTCATAGGGCAAATCAATCGCCTTCGACGTGCCATTCGCCAGCGCATCCGGATACTTCTGTCGCTCAAACAGCTCCTTCGCCAGAGCGGAAAACGGCTGGTCCATCGGGATCACCCACGACCCCGCCGGATACGCAACCCCGTTCGCCTTGAAGCCTTCCTTCGACGCGTACACATCCAGCCCGTTGTCGATCATCTTCTGCGCCAGCAGCGCAGCCTCCGGCGTGTCCGTCTGCTTCACCGGAATCACGTACGCAAACGGCGGCTCCTTGCGGAAGTGCGCGATGTTGTCGCGCGCCGCCAGGTAGCGGTTGTAGAGCAGCGTCTCGCGATTCTTCGAGGCAAGGTCCAGCACAGACATCGACCCGCCCACCATGTAGTTCACCGCGTCGCCCAGCCGCCACCATCCACCCTCCCACGGCGTCGTGTACTGGCTCAGCGCGCGCAGGTCCTGGAACTCCTTAGGAAAGTCGCGCACCGTGTAGAAGTGCGGCGTGGCATACGCATAGAGTGCAGTCTCGGTAAAGAACGAGATCTCGTTGCGGAAGACATGCGCCCAATCCGTGAAGCCCGCATACCAGTTGTCGAAGCGCGACTCAGAGATTGCGCCCGGCATGTCATGCGCATTCAGGTACGCCGTCATGTTCGCGCCAATCAGGTTCAGCCAGCTCCGCACCAGCGGGCTTATATTACTCGAGATCGGATCGGAAAACGGCGGAATCCAGATGCGCGCCGGGAAGGGAGCCGTCTGGTGCTGGCAATAGAAGATCGCAGGGCTGTACTCAAGCTGCGTTTTCACAACAACCTGCTCTTCCTTCATGTTCATCATGAAGCCGTCGCGGTTGTTGTCGTGCCCCACAAACTCCTGATAGAGCCACGGCATCGGGCTTACCTCATACTTCGTGCCCACATTCCGCCGGTACCAGTGCACCACGCGATCCTGCCCGTCCGGGTTCAGCGTGGGCCACAGCACCAGCACCACCTGATCCAGAATCGCGTCCACCTGCGCATCGCCTTGCGTGGAGATCAGCTTGTACGCCAGCGGCATCGTGTGCTGCGGCCCCGCCACCTCGTCCGAGTGCAGGCCGCCATCAATGTGCACAATCACCGGCGTCGTCCGCGCCAGTTCGTGCGCCTGCGCGTCGTTCATGTCCGCCGCATGCGCCAGCCGGTTCGATATCTGCTTGATCTCATCCAGCCGCGCCAGGTTCTTCGGGCTTGAGATCACGGCAATCTCAATCTCCTTGCCCTCTGTCGTCTTGCCGATCGTGAACATCCTCATGCGATCGGTCGAAGCAGCCAGCGCATGAAAGTAGCGCACCGTGTCCTCGTAGTCAGCGAGGTAAAAATCATCGCCCGGCGCATGTCCCAGAACAGAAACCGGTGTGGGCGACTGCGCACGCAGCACAGCAGGCAGGCAGAGCAAGGCAAGACATGCAAGACGGACAAACGAAGACAGCCGGGACGAAGACATCGATAGCTCCTGAGCGGGTAGGGTTCGGAACCGTGGGAATAGAGAGATACCGGCCCGTGCAGAGAAGGCGCGGATCGCTGCAAATCATTGCTGTCGTGCGTGTGGTTCAAGCCTAA
>DATMUN010000078.1:0-6883 GCA_035563895.1 Occallatibacter sp.
AGGCCGTTGATGAGCTGCGAGTAGCTGGTGCCGTTCAGCTTGGCGGCCGCGGAGATGCGGACGATCCAGAGCGAACGGAACTGGCGCTTCTTCTGGCGGCGGCCGGTGTAGGCAAACTTGAGGCCGCGCTCGACTGCTTCCTGAGCTGCCTGGTAGAGCTTGGATTTCGTAAGGAAATAACCGCTTGCCCTCTCAAGGATCTTCTTGCGGCGGTCACTGCGCTTTGTGCTGCGTTTTACGCGAGGCATGTGTTTCTCCGTTTGTTGGTGCGTGGATTACGCGGCTGGAGGCAGGAGGCGCAACCCAGAGGGGGTCCGCTGTAAGCCTCTTCACTCGCTCAGTTCAAGCTTGAGTCTCGCTGGGGCAAACGCATCTTGCCACAGCGGGGGCCGGTAAACGGCCCAGTCACTTGCATGCAGTCTGCCCCGAGGGGCCGGTGCATGCAATGCCTCAGGCGTAGGGAATCATGCGCGCGACCTTCGCGTGATCGCCGTCAGAGACGATCGCGCTCTTGCCGAGCTTGCGCTTTGCCTTGGGCGCCTTGGACGTCAGGATATGGCGGGTCTTGGTGTGACCGCGCTTGATCTTGCCGGTGCCAGTCTTCTTGAAGCGCTTGGCTGCGCCCGAATGGGTCTTCAACTTGGGCATTGTTCTTCTCGTTTTTGGCTGGGTTTGAACCAGAACCAATCTAAGCCCCTGACAGACAGAGTTCTCCGTCTACCCGAGGGGCTTTAACCAGTATAACGCAGATGGTACGCGGGGAAAAGCCCCCATTTGCCCGCCGAAGAGGCCTGCCGCGACGGGGTAAGCCGTTGGCGGCAGGCGGGTTGGCTGGGACTACTGGAGGCGGTAGAGGGTTACGCGCTCAAGGTTGACGGAGGTGGGCGAGAAACGCCAGCCGTGCCCTTGATCGTTTTCGTCGCCGTTGAGGCGGCGGCCCGGCACCCATTTGCCGTCGATCATGCGGCCTTCGTCGATGGAAGCGATACCCACAGGCGGTCCGGAGCGCGGGGTGAAGGCCACGCGGAATCCGCGGCCGAGGCCGAGGAATTTGTCCGGTCCCTCGGCCAGGATCAGGCCATAGCCTTCGTCAGCGTGGTAGCCGAAGATCTCGTCGAGGGTGACGCGGAGGGTGTAGCCGTCCATGACGAACTCGACGGAGGGATGGTCTTTGGTGAGGGTGAAGCCGTGGATCTGGCCAGCGGCTTGAGCTGCGGTCATTTGGGGAACGATGCTGGCGATGGCCTTGTAGCTGGCGGCCAGGTCGCCCTTGGCGTCGGAGTCGAGCATGTCGATGGCGAAGGGCGAGAAGCCGAAACCTGCCTCCTCTCCAAAGGCGTAGAACACGTTGGCTGCGCCGTCGGAGCCGCCGCGTGTCTCCGGCATGAAGAGCGGATTGCCGGCGCGATGGTAGCGCTTGCACCAGTCTGCGAAGTGCGGATCGTAGAGGTCGGGCGAGTAGACATCGATGGCAGTGCCCGCGGCGCGCCAGATATCGACAACGCGGGGCTGAGGACCGCCGGAGGGATAGTCGCCGGGAGCGGCATCACCACCGCCGAGCCAGGTGTTGACGTACATGGGGATGTTGTAAGCGGCCTTGCCGCGCGCGGCGACGGACTGCACGAAGCGGCCGTAGTTCCAGGCCATGAATATCTCGTCGGCGCGGGGCGAGTCTCCGAAGACCTGCGCCCAGGTCCCAGAGGCCCTGCTGCCGTTGGCCTCCCAGAGATCGCGGAGGTCAGGGTAGAGGGCGTCGCGGTGAGCCTTGAGATAGGCGGTGAGTTCGGCCGGGACGGGACCGGCGAAGGCCTGATTGGCGGCGTCGGAGTGGTCGCGCGAGTCGCCGAGCACGCCTACTTCGTTCTCGACCTGCATCATGACCACGGTGCGGTCAGTGGCGTCGACGGAGGCGATGTGCTGCATGAGGGCGGCGAAGGCTTTGGCGTCAGCCTCCTGCGTGGCGGCGGCCGCCAGCGAGAGCACTTCGATGGGCGCGCCGTGCTGCATCACGCGCGGGAAGCGTTTGGTGTCGTGCTTGACCCAGACGGGCGCGTAGCTGGACATGCCGTTCTTCCACGAGGCCAGCCAGAGGAAGACGACCTTCTGGTGCTCGGTGCGGGCTTGGGCGAGCAGGCCGTCGACGAGAGCGAAGTCGTAGCTCCCTTCGGAGGGTTCGATAAGCTCCCACGTGAGCGGGGTGATGACCGTGTTGAGGCCGAGGGAGGTCATGCGCGGCCAGACAGGCTTCATGTAGTCGAGCGAGGAGGACGAGGAGTTGAGCAGCTCGCCGCCGAGGATGAGGAAGGGCTTTCCGTCGACGATGAGCTGGGTGGTGGCGCCGCGGGATTCGAGACGGGGTGTGGGGTTTTGGGCGGCCAAGTAAACATTTACAGCGCCGGCGAAGACAAGGCATTTCAGGAGAAGACTGATTGGCTTTTTCATGGCGCGGCGAGTCTAGCATGGCGAGGGAATGGCTGCGCGGGAATTTGGTTCGGCTCGAAAAAGCACCTACACTGGCGTTGTGGGCGCTGGATTCCATATCGAGAACTTCGGGTGCCGCGCGGCGAGGGCTGACGGCGAAGCGATTGCCGCGCAACTGATGGCTGCCGGGGGCAGCGCGCAGAGGATGCCGGACGCGGAAGTGGTGGTGGTGAACACCTGCTCGGTGACGGCAGAGGCCGACCGCGAGGCGCGGGCATACATCCGGCGGGTGCGGCGGGCGAATCCGGCGGCGAAGATTGTGGCGACGGGATGTTATGCGCAGCGTGCGCCGAAGGAGCTGGCAGGCCTCGATGGCGTGACGGCTGTGATCGGCAACAGCCATAAGGCGCTGGCTCCGGAGATTGTGCTGGGGCTGGCGACGGGCCGGATGCCTGTGGCGCAGACAGAGCTGGTTCCGCTGGCGACGCTGGCTGGGCCCGTAGTGCTTGCAGACTCGAGCTTCGCGCACTCGTTTCTGGAAGAGGCGCAGGTGGCTCCCGGAGCACAGACGCGGCCAAACCTGAAGATCCAGGAGGGCTGCGGAAACCGCTGCTCGTTCTGCGTGATTCCGCAGACACGAGGCTCGTCGCGGAGCCTGCCTGCTGCGAGCGTGATGCGGCAGGTGGAGGGGTTTGTGGCTGCGGGCGGGCTGGAGCTGGTGTTTTCCGGCATCAACCTGGGACGCTGGGGACGCGATCTGCAGACGGGCGAAACGCTCTCTGGACTGGTGCGGCGCATCTTCGCGGAGACAGGGCTTCGGCGGTTGCGGCTGAGTTCGATTGAGCCGATGGACTGGGATGCGGAGCTGATCGGGCTGATGGCGGAGTTTGGCGGGAGCCGCCTGGCGCGGCATGCGCATCTGCCGCTGCAGTCAGGGGCGGACGCGGTGCTGCGGCGCATGCACAGGCGCTACCGGCCGTGGCACTACGCGGAGAAGGCTGCTGCGCTGCTAAAGGCCGCAGGGCGGGAGCTGACGCTGGGCGCAGATGTGATGGTGGGCTTTCCGGGGGAGACAGACGCGGAGTTTGAGGAGACGCTGGAGCTTGTGCGCGCGCTGCCCTTTGGCTATCTGCATCTGTTTCCGTTTTCTCCGCGGCCGGGAACACGCGCATGGGCGCTGCATGCGGCTGCGCCTGTGGCCGTGGAGACGGTGAAAGAGCGTATGCACGAGCTGCAGGCGCTCGCAGCTGAAAAGACGCGTGCGCATCGCGAACGCATGATGGGCCGGACGCTTCCGGCGATCACGCTGCACACTCCGGCTGCACTGGCCGCAGTGGGACGTACCGCGGCACTGACGGATAATTTCATCCCTGTCGAGATTGAAGGCCGCGTTGAAGCGAACCGGCTGGTGCAGGTCTGCGCGGATCGAGTGACGCCGGGAGGAGAGCTAGCGGTTCGCGTCTTCACAGCGAATTCATGCGAGCGGCGTGCCACCGTGGCAGTCTAGAGACATGACTACCAAGAGATTGCTGGGTGCTGCCCTGCTCGCGGCACTGGCCTGTGCGACGCCTGGCGATGCACAAGCCCTTGCCGGACACAAGACAGAGAACGTCATCGTAGTAATGATGGATGGAATGCGCTGGGAAGAGGTGTTTCGCGGTGCCGACGCTGAACTGATCAAGGCGCTGGGACCGGAGGCGCTTGGCGCTCCGAAAGAGCGTGCGGAGCTAGCCCGACAACGCTACTGGCGCGAGACGCCGCAGGAACGGCGCGAAGTGCTGATGCCCTTCCTGTGGTCTACGGTGGCAGCGCGAGGACAGATCTTCGGCAACCGCGACCTTGGTTCGGACTCGCATGTGGCTAACCCGCTGCACTTCTCGTATCCGGGCTACGCAGAGACGCTGACGGGTTTTGTGGACCCGCGCATCAACTCGAATGACAATATGCCGAATCCGAATGTGACCGTCTTTGAATGGCTCAATACGAAGCCGGAGTTTGCAGGCAAGGTTGCGGCGTTTGGCGCTTGGGAGGTGTTTGACGGCATCTTCAACAAGCAGCGCTGCGGCTTTACGGTGAACGCAAGCTATGCGCCGCTGACGGAGATTCCGGAGACACCGGAGCTGAAGCAGCTGAATGCGCTGAAGGCAGAGACGGTTCGCATCTGGCCGGACGAAGCATTCGACCCAATGCCCTTTCACACGGCGATGGAGTACATCAAGGCGAAGAAGCCGCATGTGCTGTTTCTGGGGCTGGGTGAGACAGACGACTGGGCCCACTCGGGGAGTTATGCGGAGTATCTGAATGCCGCGCATCTGAACGACAGCTACATTCGCGCGCTGTGGGATCTGGTGCAGTCGATGCCCGAGTACCAGGGAAAGACGACGCTGATTGTGCTGCCGGATCACGGGCGGGGCGTGGGTGCGAATTGGACCAGCCACGGCGAGGAGATTCCCGAGTCGCGCGAGACGTGGATGGCGTTTCTGGGGCCGGACACGACGGCGCTCGGCGAGCGAAAGAACTCGACGCCGGTGACGGAGAGCGAGGTGGCGGCCACACTAGCGGCGCTTCTCGGCGAGGATTATCACGCTGCTGTACCCAAGAGCGGTGTACCGGTTGCCGACGTGCTGGGAGGCAAGTAGGCCTTCAGAATCAACGCAGGGGGCGCGGTCGCTCACTACCGGACCGGGCTGAGAACCTGAGCGAATGCACCGGTTTGCAGGCATCGGCCTGCATCGCTGGGATGCTATACTCAAGGTGCGTTCGCGCCTGTGAGACCCGTGCGTCGAGAGGACGCCGGCGGGACTGCGAACCCCTATTGGAGGAGCACCATCGCATTCGATAAACGTTCGGCCAAGTCTTTTATTCGCGTCAATGACCGCATTCGCGCACGCGAGATTCGCGTGATCGACGAAAACGGCGAACAGCTCGGCATCCTGCCGCCGTTTGAGGCCCTGAAGATCGCCCGCGAACGCGGGCTGGATCTGGTTGAGGTTTCGCCCAACGCTGTGCCGCCGGTCTGCCGCATCCAGGATTATGGCCGCTTCCTCTACGAGAAGGAAAAGAGCGAGCGCGCAGCGCGCAAGAAGCAGAAGGTCATCACCATCAAGGAAGTGAAGTTCTCTGTCACGGTGGACGAACACGACTACCAGACTAAGAAGAATCAGGCAGTGCGCTTCCTGACCGGCGGCGACAAGGTGAAGGCCAGCCTGCGCTTCCGCGGACGGCAGATGGCGCACCGCGACCTGGGCTACAACATCATCAACCGGCTGATCCAGGACATCGGCGATGCCGGCATCGTTGAGTTTATGCCGCGCATGGAAGGCAATACGCTACACGCGATTATCGCCCCGAGCAAGAAAGAGGCGCCTAAGCCGAAGCCGCCCCAAGATCCTCAAGCCGCGGCACCGAAGCCAAAGCCACCGCAGCCGCAACCTGCTGCAGCTGTGTCCGAGGCGCCAACTACGCCGGTACAGTAGTTCAGGAACTCGTCAAGCAATGGCAAGGCCGCTCCGATGCGAGCGGCCTTTGCTTTTGCCGCGTGTATTCTGGGGCCATGCACTCCACAGTTGCTCGCCTTTCCCTGCGGTGGTTCTCGTGTGCGTTGATGATGTGCTCTGCGGTGTCTGCTCAGACTCCGCCAACTTCGCACTTCCCTACTACTGATGATCTGCGCCACCTGAAGGCGATGAGCGCGCCGCTGCTGTCTCCCGATGGGAAGCAGGCTTTGTTCACGGTGACTGAGTCGACGGCGGACGGGGCGAAGGCGCATTTGTGGCTTGCTCCAGTAGACGGCAAGGAGAAGGCGCGGCAGATTACGTTTGGGCCGCCGGCGGACAAGCGCGGCGAGCACGGCGCGCAATGGGCTGCGGATGGAGGGGCGATCTACTTTGTGGCGAAGCGCGGCGAGCACTCGCAACTTTTTCGGCTCGACCTGCGCGGCGGCGAGGCGCAGCCCTTCGAGATGAAGATTGCGCCGCCGGTGGATGAGTCGAAGGAGAAGGGCGCGATTCCTCCGCCCGATGCTGAGAAGAAGACGGACGATAAGAAGCCCGAAGAGAAGAAACCTGCAGAAAAGAAGGATGAAACGCTGGAGATCGACGTGGCCGGTTACGCGATCTCGACCGACGGCAAGTGGCTGGCCGTATGGGCGCGCGACCCGGAGACTCCTGGCGAGAAGAAGCAGAAGGACGCCAAGGCCGATGCGGAGTGGGTGAATCACGAGAAGCATGCGACGCGGCTGTATCTCGCTGCGATGAAGGCCGACGGCACGCTGGATGGCGCGCTGAAGGTGGTGCCGGTTTCGCCCGATGTGCGGGGAGCGGAGTGGTCACCCACGGCAGACAGGCTGCTGGTGTTCACGGAAGCTCCGAATGATTTAGGTGATCTGGGTCCGGCGGGCGCGGCGTGGCTGGTGGATGCGACTGCGCCGGAAAAGGCTGCGAAGATCGACGCAATTCCGGCG
>DATMUN010000079.1:0-2870 GCA_035563895.1 Occallatibacter sp.
CGCCACGATCCAAAGCTGATCGGTGGAGCCTCCGAGAGCGCCGCCGATTGCACACCCGGCATCGCCGCAAGCCGCTCCAGCAGGCGCTGGTTCAAAGCAAGCGCCTGCTCCGGCTCATAGCCGGAGAGCTGCGGATCGATCTGAGCAATCACCAGATGTGTGCGCTCAAATCCAAAGTCCTGATCCTGCAGGTTGCGCAGCGTGCGCAAAAACAAGCCCGCCCCGATCAGCAACAAAAGGCACAGTGTCACTTGCGCCGTAACCAGCGCCTTCGGCCACCAGCGCCCGCTCCGTCCTCCGCTGCTTGCGCCCGTTCGTGTATTGGCGTTCAGCGTCATCCCCGCCGTAGATCGACCGATCTGCAAAGCCGGAGCCATTCCGAACAGCAAACCGGCAACAGTCGAGACGCCCAGCGTGAACGCAAGGATCGCGCCGTCCGGCTGCGCGCTCAATGCGATGTAGGCAACGCCATGAGCGACAAACAAAATCAGCGATCGTGTAACGACAACAGAAACCACCAGCCCAAGCAGCCCGCCAGCCAACGACAGCAGCAGCGCCTCCACAAGATTCTGCCTCACAATACGCGCACGGCTGGAGCCGAGAGCAAGCCGCGTCACCACCTCCCTCTGTCGCGCCGCCGCGCGCGCCAACAAGAAGTTGGCAAGATTCGCGCAGGCAATCAGCAGCACCAGCGCCACAATCACCGTCAGAATCCTGAGCGAGTCACCATACTGTCCGCGCAGCCGCGACACCCCATGCGCCGCCGGAGTCAGCGGAACCGAAATGCGGCCGATCTCCTGTTGCCGGTCCGGTGAGATCGTGCTGCCTTCACCCGCGCGCACATAGTCGCGAATCTGCCGGTCGAGCCACCCTTGATCCGCAGCAAACGCCGTCCGCGGACTGCGGCGTGCAATCATCTGCAACAGCTGAATTCCACGCGGACGAAGCATATCCGGCTCCAGCACAATCTCCTGAATCATCGTGACTGGCACCCACATCTCGACCGGCTCTACATCCTGTTTGAAGCCGTGAAACGCCTCAGGCATAACGCCGATCACCGTGTACGAAGTTGCATTCACCGCAATGGTCTTGCCCACAATGGTGGGATCGGCAGAGAGCGACTGCTGCCAGAAGTGATAGCTCACCACCGCAACAGCGCTGCGATGTGGCGCATCCTCGTCAAATGGAACAATCGTGCGGCCCAGCAATGGCGCAGCTTCAAGCACACGGAAAAATCCGCCCGACACCAGCGTCACCGGCACCTGAATGGCAGCAGAAGAGTTCGGCACGCGCACATTCACCTTAGGCGAAATACTGCTGTATGCCGCCGCGCTCTGAAACGGGCCAGGCTCTGCCTCAATCTTCTGCGCGAAGTCGTATGTGAACAAATCCCCAACGCCCAGATCGACTCCGCCCAGAACACCTCCGCCAGTCGATTTGCCGAATGAGACCAATTGTTCCGGATGGCCAACCGGAAGCTCCTGCAGCACAACCTGCTTCACCAGCGTGAAGATCGCCGTGTTGGCGCCGATGCCCAGGGCAAGCGACAGCACCGCGATCAGCGTGAATCCCGGGCTCCGCAACAACGTGCGAACACCATGCCGCAGATCTCCCCAGAAGATCTCCACCCGCGTCTCCCACCCCGCCGAGCGTATGCCATGCTTCACCGCATTGGTGCTGCCCATCTCCACCCGCGCAGCACGAGTAGCCTGTTCCGCTGAGAGTCCTCGCCGCATCTTGTCCGTCATCGATGCTTCCATGAACCCGTTCAGCTCTTCATCCATCTCGTGCTCCACTGCATGCTTCTGAAACAGCGAGCGAATCCCTTGTACCAGGCTGGCAAGCACACTCATCGCAGATCCCCTCAGTCGAGTTCGGTCAGGCTTCCAAAATGCGTGCAATTGCCGAAGCCTGACGGTTCCAGCTATCAGCCTCTTCCGTGAGCGCCTTGCGGCCGCGCGCCGTCAGCGTGTAGTACTTCGACCGCCGGTTATTCTCGCTCGCCCGCCACGCGCTCTTCACGCGGCCCGCGCGCTCCATGCGCGCCAGCGCAGGCAGCAGCGACCCAGGATTCACCCGGAACACACTTTCGCTCACCTGCTCAATGCGCGTCGCAATGCCGTATCCGTGCATAGGCTCCAGCGCCAGCGTCTTCAGAATCAACATCTCCAGCGTTCCCTGCACAACATCCTTCTCTCCCATGCCAACAGCTCCTCTTGATAATCGAGAGGTTATATTCGCACCACTTGACTGTCAAGTGGAAAGACGAAGTACGCCCCGAAGAATAACAACAGATCGCCTGACGCTGTCATCGTCGCAGGGCATCAAGAGCGGCCCGCACCATGACCGGCGCCTGCGAGATGCCGGAAGCCGTGAAAGATCCTTCTTGACGTGTATACATAGATATCTATATAAAGACATCTTAGTATGGCTAGAACCGATGCTCTGCAAGGCTCACTCGATTTGCTCGTGCTGAAGATTTTGTCGCGGCGGCCGCGGCTCCACGGGTATGCCATCATGGCTGCCATCGCCAACACATCCGGCGAAGTGCTGCGCGCCGAAGAAGGTTCGCTCTACCCCGCACTCTATCGAATGGAAGAAGCGGGCTGGATTCGCGCAGAGTGGATCAAGAAAGACACCGGCCGCCGCGCCCGTGTCTACGAATTGACCGCCGCAGGCAAAAAGCACCTCGGCATCGAAGAGTCGCGCTGGCAGTCCGTCAGCCTGGCAATCAATCGGGTTCTGCGGGAGGCATGACATGTCTTTGTGGTCACGTATCTCGAATGCCGTGCACGGCGAGCGCTTGAACCGCGAGATCGACGAGGAGTTGCAGGCGCACATTGAAGAAGCCATCGCTTCAGGGCGCGATC
>DATMUN010000080.1:0-3858 GCA_035563895.1 Occallatibacter sp.
TCGCTCGCCACGGGCCGGTCCATGCCCATCTGGTCCGCGAGGCGCACGATCTCGGCAATGCGCCAGCCACGGAAATTCGACACACCGAAATAGCGCACCTTGCCCTGGCGGATCAGGTCGCCCACAGCGCGCACGGCTTCGTCCAGCGGCACGTCGGGCAGCGCGCGGTGAAAGTAGAGTATGTCGATATAGTCGGTTCCAAGGCGCTTCAGGCTTGCCTCCACCGACTGGTAGATCCACTTGCGCGACTGCCCCTGCTCATTCGGCCCTTGTGCGAACGGGAAACCGAATTTCGTGGCCACGACCCAGCTATCGCGCTGCGCCGCAATTGCGCGGCCCACGATTTCTTCCGAGCGGCCCGCGTGATAAACATCGGCCGTATCGATGAAGTTGATCCCCTGTTCGAAGGCCTTGTCGATGATGCGCTTCGACGCAGCTTCGTCGGTCTCGCCGCCGAACATCATCGCGCCGAGACACAGCGGGGAGACCTTGAGCGCACTGCGGCCCAGATTGCGATAGTCCATATCCTCTCACTTCGGGTTCGTTGCCAAAGTGGAGATTTAAATACGCCGCCGCTTTTCGATAAAGGCCTGGATCGCGCATGCTTTCATGAATGGGATTCATGAAACGCTATTGAGGAACCAGGCCTTCCCCCGGTGGATTTGCACTCTCGCGCAAATAATCCAGCGCCAGCGCCACCGCTGCGCGGCTCACGCTGTCGCGCCGCCAGTACATGGCCACTGCGCCAGAACTGCCGAGTGGCATCGGCATCGCAAGCACGCGCAGCACGCTCAGGCGCTCGAAGCGCACCGCCGCACGATGCGAGGCCACACCGATCAGGTGCGTCTGGGTGATCGGCATAGGGGGCAGCGGTTAGCTGCGCCCCTGCCACACCACCCGGCATGCGGGTCCGCACCGGGCGGTTCGAGAAGTTGAGGTTATGTGAGTCGTGGGAAGCCAAGTGCGTCAAAGTAGTCGACCGTGAGGATTCGGTTCAGTCCAACTTCGCTGTGTCGCCACCAGTGTCGCGCACCACCCGCGGCGAGGGCGGCCAACTCGTGAGGTGCACCCAGGCCCCGGAGGCGACTATAAACCGTCGTGCTGGTGCGCCAGTGCTTGAGTTGGATGGCCCGGAGCCGGTGGCGTATCCACGAATCCAGATCCTTGAATGTTTGCGGGGTTTGCGCCAGGCGGAAGTAGGACTTCCAGCCCGGCAGGTACGCCCGCATCCGTTCAGCAATCTGGGCCATGCTTTGGCCACCGACACGTCTGGTGATGACCCGGATACGCTGCTTGAACGTGTCGATCGCCTTCGGAGCCACGGCAACCTTGACGGTGTCGCCCGACCACCGCCGCAGGCAGTAGCCAAGGAATTTCCGTCCGAACACCGGACCCACTTCGGTTTTCTTCTCGTTCATGCGCAGATGCAACCGCTCATACATCTTGCGCATCCAGCCCAGAACCCGTTCTCCCGCTTTCTGACTGCGAACGTACACGTTGCAATCGTCAGCGTAGCGGGCAAAACGATGTCCACGCTGTTGCAGCGCCCGGTCTACTTCGTCCAGCAGCACGTTGGCAAGCAGCGGAGACAGCGGGCCCCCTTGCGGCGTCCCCTCGTCACGCGCCATCACCACGCCATTCGCCATGATGCCGGCTTGCAGATAGCGCCGAATTAGCCGCAGGACAGCCTTATCGGGGACTCGCTTCGCAAGTCGGTCCATGAGAATGTCGTGATTGACCCGATCAAAGAACTTCTCAAGATCAACATCAACCACCACCCGGAAACCTTCCTGCGCGTAACGCTGTGCCTGTAGCACCGCGTGATGCGCGCTCCGGCCCGGCCGGAAGCCGTAGCTGAATTCCGAGAACGTCGGATCTATCAACGGTTGCAGAACTTGTAGCAGCGCTTGCTGGATGAGCCTATCGGTGACCGTTGGTATCCCCAGTTCCCGCGTACCGCCCGTCGGCTTTGGAATTCCCACGCGACGAACGGCCTGTGGCCGGTACGTCCCGTTGAGGAGTTCCGCCCGAACGCGCGGCCAGTGGTCCTTGAGGTGACTGACAGTCTGCTCGATGGTCAATCCATCAACACCTGCACTTCCCTTATTGGCCTTGACACGCTTCCATGCCTCGACCATATTCCCACGCGAGAGAGCCTGCTGAAGCAGGTCCTCGTGTCCCAAGCCTTCGGATTCACAACCCGCTGACTGTGCTTCGTCACACATCGGAACCGCGCGAGCTTCACCCTCGCTGTTCACGATGCGCTCGGGTTTCCCCGACTTCTGACGCGGTGCACTTTCAAGAGTCATGGCTTCTGGCTTTCCTTCTCGTTCGGCCCTTCACCGTTTTACTTCTGGCCTCCTCGGCCCTGTGACTCCGGCTAGTACGGCCTCTGCTGACTTCTCGCTCCGTCTTGCGACGTTACCCTTTCAGGCATGAGGCGAGATCTCCCCAGGTAAGAACGCGATCCTTCTCCGCACAACCGCCGGATCTACGCGACTTCACGTTTGACCACGAAAGCTTCGCAGTGTGTTGCCTGCTCGCCTTGCTCCGTCGCGCCTCGTATCCGGTTCTTGTTCATCGGCTCACGGGTTCATTCCATGCTTCCTTCCCACGCTCGGTCGCCCTTGCGCAGTTGCACTTCCTTTCGCTCGCTGTGGTCAGCTCACGGGAGGACTTTCACCTCCAAGATCGCGCCCATGCTGGGCGCACAACACTCACCGGGCTAAAGCCCGATGCTTCTGCGCCTCACGGCGCATGCTTCCTGCTTCGTCGCACCCTGCCCGACCTACGCCGCAAGGCGTGCATCAGGTCTTACATATGCTCCACAGGCAACTTCCGGCGTCCCACCGGTCGCACTGCTTTTCCTGCGCCGAAACGCAACGCGCTTTTTCGGTTTCCCGACAGAGAAGGCTCCGTCGCGCAATGCCTCGATTCCGCGGGTCCTGATGTTGATCCCGGCGTTATGGTCAGCATGCAGTGTAAAACCGCAGCGTATGCAGTCAAACCGGGGACCTTCCCGGTTGTCCGCGTGGATGTGCCCGCACCGGGAACATCCTCTCGATGTATTGTGGGCCGGCACCTTGCCGACCAGCTTGTTCTGTCTTGCGGCCTTGTAGCGCAGAAATACGTCAATGCGGCCCCAGCACGAGACGAGGATCTTCCGGTTCAGCCCTGCCTTCGCCCTCGCTCCGTTTGGCAGCCACTTTCCCGAGCGTTCGTCTTTCACCGCCTTCGGGCGTCGGCTCAGGTTCCCGACCTTGAGATCCTCGAGCACAAAGAAGCGCGCTTCGCTGTTGACGAGCCGGTACGTGACCTGATGAGCGAAGTCGTTCCGTACACGGGTGGCGTAGTCGTGCCGTCGGGCGATCCGTCTGGCCAGCCTGCGACGATTTGCCGAGCCTTTCTGCGATCGCGCCATGCGCCGCTGGTAACGCTTCGCGCCGATCTCCTTGCGCCGCATGCGTGTGACGGTCACCGCATCGAAGTGGAACTGCTCGCCCGCGCTCGTGGCGACACAGTTCTGCGCGACATTGCGGTCAAGGCCGAGCGTGAGCCCGGCGAGCGTCGCGTCATCGAGCGCGTTCAGCTCGTAAGCCAGTTCGTGCGGCTCGCGCTGGATGACATTGCTCGCGTGCTCGTAGCAGAAACTCACGAACCATTGGCCCGCCGCCTCGCGAAGAACAATACTCCTTGGAACGCCAAACGGACGATGGGCCTTGAATGGCAACGTGCCGACGGGGTCCGCTTTGGTGCCCAGTTCGATGGCCACTCCCGCAGGGGTCTGGACGAAGCGGAACAGTTCCACCGTCACGTGGACGCTGTTGAAGTCCCTGCGGGTGCGGCGGCGCGGTGCCC
>DATMUN010000081.1:0-2580 GCA_035563895.1 Occallatibacter sp.
CTCTTGGCGTTAGTGCTGTGAGCACCACCATCAACGTGCAAGGGCGTGAGGATGAGCTTATCGGAATTGCCGATTCCGGCACGCAGGGGACGGTGGGCGCGAAGGAACTGGAAGATCGTCCGATTCTACGTTCGGGCGAAGTGCTAGAGACGGTGCCGGGCGTGATGATTACGCAGCACGCGGGCGGCGGAAAGGCCAATCAGTATTTTCTTCGCGGCTTCAATCTCGATCACGGCACGGACTTCGCCATCTTCCTCGACGGCATGCCGCTGAACCTGCCGTCGCATGCGCATGGCGAAGGTTACGCGGATATGAACACCGTCATTCCTGAGTTAGTAAGTCGAGTGAATTACGAGAAAGGCCCTTATTACGCGGATGTGGGCAACTACGGCTCGGCGGGATCGGGCCATCTGGAGTTATTCAAGATGCTGCCGCAGAATTTCTTCCATGTGGAAGCCGGCGGCTGCGGCTACGAAAGAATCGTTTTGGGCGTGTCGCGTAAGGCTGGTCCGGGCACACTGCTCTTCGGCGGGGAGGCTTATCACGATGACGGTCCATGGACGCATCCAGACAACTATTACAAGTTCAACGGCTTGGTGACCTACAGCCAGGGCGGAGATGCAGACGGCTTCAGCTTTACGGCGCGCGGTTATCACGGAACGTGGCACTCGAGCGACCAGATTGCCGCCGACGCTGTGCCGCTGGTGGGCCTCTTCGGTACGCTCGATCCGACGGGCGGCGGGCATTCGCAGCGCTACAGCATGCAGGGCGAATGGCATCGCCTGCATGCGGATTCTGCGACAAGGATCATGGCCTATGGGTTTCGTTACGATCTCGATTTGTTTTCCAACTTCACTTACTTCCTGACCGATACGACTCGCGGTGACCAGTTTGAGCAGCAGGACAAGCGCTGGACAGCCGGACTGGATACGCGCCACACGATTTTCAGCAAATGGCTGGGCCGCAGAGTGGAGAACAGCTTCGGCGTGCAGGTGCGTAACGACTGGATACGGAATGGCCTTTATCAGGATGAGGATCGCATCCGCGTGGACAAGACAGACTCCGCGACAGGCAACACTTTGCCCGCGACTACGCAGGCGGATCGGTTTACAGACACGCAGGCCGGCGTGTACGCAGAAAACAGAATCCAGTGGACGCCGAAGTTTCGCTCGGTGGTGGCTGTGCGCGGCGATCTGGAGCGTTTCGATGTCACAAGCCTTGTAACTGCGGCTAACTCCGGAACAGCGGCCAAGTTGCTGCCAAGCCCGAAGATCAGTCTGGCCTTTGGGCCGTGGGCGAATACGGCGTTCTATGCGCAGGGTGGATCGAGTTTTCACTCGAACGACGGGCGCGGGACGACGCAGACGATTGAACCGATATCCAGAGAAAACCCTTATCCCAATGTGCGTGCTGAGAAGATTCCGCCGCTTATTCCCACCAAAGGCGCGGAACTGGGCATGCGCACACAGGCTGTTCGCCATCTGCAGAGCACGCTTTCGGTCTGGTATCTCCACAGCACTTCGGAGCTGCAGCAGTCGGGCGACACGGGAGGCACGACTGCCTCACGGCAGCCGAGCGATCGCTATGGCGTGGAGTGGGCGAACTACTACACGCCGATGGAGCATGTGGCCCTCGACTTCGACCTTGCGAACTCGAAGGCGCTATTTACCGATGTCGACAGCGATGATGCTGCGCCGGACAGCACGGGCGGACGACTCGTACCCGAAGCGGTTGGGCTGGTGATCTCGTCGGGCGTCGCGCTGCACGACTACGCGGGGTTTTCATCGAGCTTGCGCTTGCGCTACTTTGGCCCGCGCAATCTTACGTCGGACGCCGTGTTCCGCTCGCAGGCAACGGCACTGGTGAATGGAGAGGTCGGGTATCGCATCGGCGAGAGATGGCGTGTATCCGCTGAGGTTTTGAATTTGCTAAACCGCAGGGATCACGACATCGACTACGCTTATCAGTCACGCATTACGCCGACGGCAGCGGCGACATTTACGGATGTGTTTCATCCGGTGGAACCGTTTCAGGTGCGGTTCTGGCTGGGCAGAACGTTCTGAGTGACGGCGGGACAGGTGACGGCTTATTTTGAGTGGGCGAGCCAGACTTCTCCGGCCAGAAGACCTGCGGAGATGCCGACGAATGCGCCGGCGATGACATCGCTGACGAAATGCCAGTCACCGACGACCAGCAGCGTGGCTGCAAGCAACAAGAGTGCGGAAAGCGGCACGATGCTGATGCGGTAGAGACGCATGAAGACGCCTGCGAATGCGCTGGCGATGACCATGTGGCCCGAGGGAAAGCTGCTGCCGGGGTTGCCGCTGAGCAGATGGAAGGCGTGCGTGGTTCCGTGCACGACCTGCCAGGGAAAGGGCACTCCGAAGAAGGCTTTCAACGCGCCGTCGTTGATGGCGTAGGCGCAGATGGAGGTTAGGCAGGCGAGCGCTGTGGCCTCACGAAAGGGCGACAGATGCCCGCGGGTAATGCGGATGACGATGAGCGACAGTGCGACAACGCCTTCGGTGCCGAGAAGAAACACGCTGGCAAAGCCCGTAGCCAGGAGCTCTGCTGAGGACA
>DATMUN010000082.1:0-7015 GCA_035563895.1 Occallatibacter sp.
AGTGAGCTGGAAGGCGATTACGAGCCGCTGAAATAATCGCTGAGTTTTCACTTTTGACCGACGAAACCCCCAACCCGGAACTGACGCCCGCCGCAGCCGATAGCGCTGCCGAGCAAGCCGCCCCTGCCACCGAACCCGCGCAGGAGGCGCCTCCGCTCGTGCTCGTCTCGCCCAGCGTGCCCGCAGAAAAGCCCGCCAAAGCGGCCAAGCCGAAGAAGGACGAGGCCGCAGCCAAAGCTGACGCCGCAAAGAAGGAAGCCGAGCAATCGCCCTTCTCCGTCACCGTCGGCCAGGTCTATGACGGCCCGCTCGACCTGCTGCTGGACCTGATCCGCAGGCAGGACATCGACATCTACGACATCCCAATCGCGAAGATCACCGCCCAGTTCCTCGCCTACGTCAACCAGCTCAAGGCCAGCGACGTCGACGTGGCCGGCGAGTTCATTTACACCGCATCGCTGCTCATCCACATCAAGAGCAAGATGCTGCTGCCGCGCACCGAATCCGGCCCCGGCGAGGCCATTGAAGATCCGCGCCGCGAGCTCGTCGAGCGCCTGCTCGAGCACGAGCGCTTCAAGAACGCCGCGCAGATGCTGCTCGAAAAGCAGATGCTCGAGGCAGCCAGCTGGTCCAACCCCGGCATCCGCGAGTTCAAGAACGACGTGGACGCCGAGCCGGAGATCGCTGCCGACACCGTCGACCTCGTCCGCATCTTCCGCGACATCATCGAGCGCATGCGCCACCGGCCCACCTTCAACGTGCAGGAGGACCAGGTAACCGTCGGCCAGATGATCCAGTTCCTCGGCCGCCGCATGTCACTCGAAGACAAGCCCGTCGCCCTCCGCCGTCTGCTCAGCCACACCCGCAGCGAGCGCGCCCTGGTCGCCATGTTCCTCGCTCTGCTCGAGCTAGTCCGCCTGCAGGCTATTCTGCTCCGCCAGGACAACGCCTTCTCCGAGATCTTCATCAAGAAGCACACTGCCTTTGACGCCGTCATGACAGAAGGCATGGCGCAGACCCAGGACGAGTGGCGCTAGAGTCACCCCATAAACCACTCATATAAAATATGTTGTTTCTGATATCCACCAATTCCATGGCCAGATCGGTGTACACTGGACTGTAACGAAGACCTTTTCCCCGAAGGACTTGTTGCGGATAACGGCCGTTGCGTGTTGCGGTTGTTGGGGCTTTATGCGATTGCTGCAATCTGGCGCTGTGCACTCCACCCGGAAGGCCCGCCGACTTCCTATTCCCTCCATTTCAATTCAGTTATCCATTTCCATTGCTGAGCCGTGCAGTTCAGGCCATGCAGCGGTGCGAGGACTGCGAGCCTTCTGATGGCTGACCTTGCTACGTTAACCTCCTCAGTTCCTCAGCGCGCCACGCTGCTTGATCGCAAGCTCAAGGCATCGCCCAGCCGCACCGGCATCGCTGTATTCGTCGTGGCCATGGCCGCCAGCCTTGGCTACATCGCGTTCCATGTAGCCCGCGACCTCGACGCTGCCGCCGTCCCCAGCGTGGCTCCGTATCTGCTGCTTGGCCTGGCGCTGATCATCGCCCTCGGCTTCGAGTTCGTAAACGGCTTCCACGACACGGCAAATGCAGTCGCGACCGTCATCTACACCCACTCGCTCGAGCCGCATATCGCCGTTGTGTTGTCAGGACTCTGCAACCTGGCCGGCGTGCTACTTTCCACCGGCACTGTCGCCTTTGCCGTAGTCACGCTGCTACCCGTCGAGCTCATCCTCCAGGTAAGCTCCGGCGCGGGCTTCTCCATGGTCTTCGCGCTGCTCATCGCGGCCATTATCTGGAATCTCGGCACGTGGTGGTTCGGTCTGCCCGCTTCCAGCTCCCACACTCTGGTCGGCTCCATCATCGGCGTGGGCCTCGCCAATCAGCTGCTCAATCCGCACACAGGCACCTCCGGCGTCGACTGGACACAGGCCATGAAGGTGCTCAAGGCGCTCTTCATCTCGCCAGTCGTCGGCTTTGCGCTTGCGGGCCTGCTGATTCTCATCTCCAAGGCCATTGCCAAGTACCCCGAACTCTACGAAGCGCCCAAGGGCGAGGAACCGCCGCCGTTCCCCATCCGCGCACTCATGGTGCTCACCTGCACCGGCGTCAGCTTCTTCCACGGCTCCAATGACGGCCAGAAGGGCATGGGCCTCATCATGCTCATCCTCATCGGCACCGTCCCTACGGCCTACGCGCTCAACCACGCCGTCTCCGCCGCCGAGATTCAGGACTTCATCGCCGCCAGCGAGCGCGCCGGGCGCATTCTTGACCAGCACGTGGACCAGAACGGCATCCTCGGCGAAGACGCCCGCGCCGAAGTCACCGAATACATCCGCACCAAGAAGGTGCAGCCCGACACCATCCTCGCCCTGCGCGAGCTGGTCGAAGACCTGGGCCACGAAGTGGCGCTCTATCGCGAGTACCAGAACGTGCCCCCACAGGATCAGGCCAACGTCCGCAACGACATGTATGTCGCCGGCGAGGCGCTCCGCCTCATGGACAAGAACCACGACGGCGGCTTCAATGCCGACGAGCGCGCCGCCCTGATGAACTACAAGACCAAGGTCGACAAGGCCACCAAATTCATACCGGACTGGGTCAAAGTAGCCGTTGCTCTGGCTCTGGGCCTCGGCACCATGGTCGGATGGAAGCGCATCGTGGTCACCGTCGGCGAGAAGATCGGCAAAGAGCAGCTGACCTACGCCCAGGGCGCCAGCGCGGGCATCGTTGCCATGGGCACCATCTTCGCCGCAGACAACTTCGGCCTGCCAGTCTCCACCACCCACATTCTCAGCTCGGGCATCGCCGGCACCATGGCCGCCAACGGCAGCGGACTCCGCCTCAAGACCGTGCGCAACATCGCCGCCGGATGGGTCTTCACCCTGCCCGCAGCCGCACTGCTCTCAGGCTCGCTCTATTGGATCTTCCGCGAAGTCAGCCAGTTCATGGCCCGCTAGTGTGCCTCGATCGATCGGTCGAGACACACCCGCGTCTCCTGTGAATTCATACTCCATTCATCGCTGCTTCACGTTGCGAGATTAGAAATCAACCGTCTGGCGTTTGCTTCCCCGGCCCTCCCGGACGGTTGTTCAATCCCACACTGGAGCCTCCGCATGTCAGATCTGGCAAGCACATTGCCCGGCCGTTCCCCCGCCGCTGGACTGCTCGACCAAAAAATGAAGAAGTCCCACGCACTGGTCAGCGGTGCCGTAGTTTTCATCGCGCTGGTTGCCGGCCTGGGCTTCATCGGTCTCAACATCTCGCGCGATTTCTCAGGCGTCACCCTGGGCAGCATCTGGCCCTATGCGTTGTTGATCCTCGCCCTCTTCATCGCCCTCGGCTTTGAGTTCGTCAACGGCTTCCACGACACCGCCAACGCCGTCGCCACCGTCATCTACACCCACTCGCTCGAGCCCAACGTCGCCGTCGTGTGGTCCGGACTCTGCAACCTGGCCGGTGTGCTTGTCTCCACCGGAGCCGTGGCCTTCAGCGTCATCACGCTTTTGCCCGTCGAGCTCATCCTGCAGGTCAGCGCTGGCGCGGGCTTCGCCATGGTCTTCGCCCTCCTGATCGCCGCCATCCTCTGGAACCTGAGCACGTGGTGGTTCGGTCTGCCCGCCTCCAGCTCGCACACCATGGTCGGCTCCATCATCGGCGTGGGCCTCGCCAACCAGCTCATCAACGTCCACAACGGCACATCGGGCGTCGACTGGGAGCAGGCCACCAAGGTCTTCCGCGTGCTGCTCATCTCGCCGCTCATCGGCTTCACGGCCGCGGCGCTTCTCTTCCTCGCGTCCAAGCTGCTCATCAAATACCCCGCGCTCTACGAAGCACCCAAGGGCGCCACGCCTCCACCGTGGCCCATTCGCCTGCTGCTGGTGCTCACCTGCACCGGCGTCAGCTTCTCGCACGGCTCCAACGACGGCCAGAAGGGCATGGGCCTCATCATGCTCATCCTCATCGGCACCGTCCCCACCGCCTACGCGCTCAACCACGCCGTCTCCGCGCGCGATGTGCAGGACTTCATCGCCGCCAGCGAGCAGGCCGGCCGCATCCTCGACCGTCACGTCGATCCCAAAGGCATCCTCGGCCCCGACGCCCGCGCCGAGGTCACCGAATACATCCGCACCAAGGAACTGCAGCCTGCCACCGTCCTCGCCCTCCGCGAGCTGGTCGAGGACCTGAACCACGAAGTAGCGCTCTACAAGGAGTACAAGTCCGTCCCCGCCAACCAGCAGACCAACGTCCGCAACGACATGTACGTGGCCAGCGAGGCCATCCGCCTCATGCAGAAGGCCAAAAATCCGGCCTTCACTGCAGACGAGGCCGCCGCACTCTCCAACTACAAGTCGAAGGTCGACAAGGCCACCAAGTTCATCCCCACCTGGGTCAAGGTTGCCGTCGCTCTGGCTCTCGGCCTGGGCACCATGGTTGGCTGGAAGCGCATCGTCGTCACCGTCGGCGAGAAGATCGGCAAAGAGCACCTGACCTACGCCCAGGGGGCCTGCGCCGAGCTGGTCGCCATGGCTACCATCATGGCCGCAGACAACTTCGGCCTGCCCGTGTCGACGACCCATGTGCTCAGCTCTGGCGTAGCCGGCACCATGGCTGCTAACCGCAGCGGCCTGCAGATGTCCACCCTGCGCAACATCGCTGCCGCGTGGGTGTTCACGCTGCCCGCCGCGGCACTGCTCTCCGGCCTGCTGTTCGCCCTTTTCCGGCAGTTCAGCCACTAGTGCCGGGTCCAGTGATCTCGTAACCCAACCACTGCCCCAGGTTGCCCCAGGTCTCGATTCTGAGACCTGGGAGAGCACCTGACCACACTGACCCGGCGCTAAGATCAGGCCTCACACTGAGCCCGGAGCGTTAGCGTTTAACGACGCGCCCCTGATTTCCTCACCGAACCTACCGGGCAGGCTTTGCGAGCTTCCGGTACCATGAACAAGGTACTGATTGTCGCGATGAGCCTGAAAGCCAAGCTGGAAGCTGTTATCTACGCCGCGGAGGAGCCGGTCACCCTGACCCAGCTCGCCTCCTTGTTTGCTGCCGACGCCCTCGAATGGAAGGCCGAGCAGGAAGCCGCCGCACGCGAAGCCGCGGCCGAGACCGCCGAGGCCGAGCCTCTTCCCATGCTCGTAGAAGGCATGGAATACCTCGAGCTCGAGACCGCCGAAGCCGCCCCAGCGCCCGAAGACCCAGCGCCCGCGGCTGACGAAGCCGTCCCAGCCGAGAGCGCCGCTCCGGAGTCTCCAGCTCCGGAGCCCGCAGCGTCTGCCGAGGAAGCCCCTGCCCCTGACGCAACGGCCGAAACCGAGCCTGCCGCGCCCGTCGACGAGGAATCCGAAGCCAAGCGCCTCGCCCGTCAGCGCGACCGTGAAGTCCGCGCCATCCTGCGCCAGATCCTCGACGAGATCGTAGCCGAGTACGCCGCCGACGCTCGCGGCGTCGAAATCCGCGAGATCGCCGGCGGCTACCGCATGGCCACCAAGCCCGAGTGCCACGACGCCGTGCGCCTCTTCATCAAGAGCCAGAAGCCGCCGCTCAAGCTCTCCCTGCCCGCGCTCGAAACCCTGGCCGTCATCGCCTACAAGCAGCCAGTCACCGCTCCGGAAGTCAGCGAGATTCGCGGCGTCGAGTCCGGCGGTGTACTCGGCTCGCTGCTCAGCCGCAAGCTCATCGCCACCGCGGGCCGCAAGCAGGTCATCGGCCGCCCCATCCTCTACAAAACCACCAAGGAGTTCCTGCTCCGCTTTGGCCTCAAAGACATCTCCGAGCTGCCCTCGATGGAGGAGTTCGAGAAGATGGCCGCCAGCGAGCTGAGCGATACCGGTGCCGAGGACACCGCCGCCGAAGAAGCCGCGCAGGCCGCTGTGGGCGCTCCGCCCGAGGGCCAGCCCGACCTAGACGAGGATGCGCCCGAGGATGGCGAACCAACCGGCATCGAGCCCATAGAAGAAGCAGTAGAACCAACGCAGCAAGATTCCGTCGAAGAAGCATCTGAACCAGAAGCATCGTCGCCCGAAGCCGCGCCTGAGGCCCAAGCCTCAGTGGAACCAGAAACCGGCGACGCAGTTGCCGAAGAGCCCGCGCCTGCCGAGCCCGCCATAGCGGAACCGCAGGCAGAAACCGAGACGCCACATGGCAACTAAGAAGACCACCTCCGCAAAATCAACAAAAAAGACCGCGCCGGCAAAAGCACCCAAGAAGGCCGCCACGCGCAAGAAGAAGGTCGCGGAAGCTCCGGCAGCCGAGCCCGAGATTCTCGTTGAGGCCGTTGCCGCTCCGGCAACCGCTGCAGAAGAGGAAACTCCCGAGATTGACCGCAACGCCGAACCCGAAGAGTCGAACGAGGACGAGCCGGAGACCGCAGAACCCGTCGCTGAAGAAGAGACTGAGCCCGAACTCGAAGTCGAAGACGAAGACGAAGAAGACGCCGCAGACACACGGCCCGCAGCACCTCCGCCTCATCTTGAACGCCTGCAGAAGATTCTCGCGCAGGCCGGCATCGCCAGCCGCCGTCACGCGGAAGAGCTCATCACCACCGGCCGCGTGCAGGTGAACGGCCAGACTGTCACCACGCTCGGCTCCAAGGCCGACGCCGCACGCGACCACATCCGCGTCGACGGCAAGCTGCTGCAGGGCGCCGAGCGCCTCCGCTACTTCATGCTCCACAAGCCCAAGGGCTACGTCACCACCGTCAGCGATCCCGAAAACCGCGCCACCGTGATGGAGTTCTTCTCCAAGACCAACGAGCGGCTCTACCCCGTCGGCCGCCTCGACTATCTGAGCGAGGGCCTCCTGCTAGTCACCAACGACGGCGAGCTGGCCAACTCCCTCACCCGCGCCGCCGCAGGCGTGGAGAAGACCTACCTCGTCAAAGTCAGCGGCCAGCCCGGCGACGAGGAACTCGATCGCCTCCGCGAAGGCGTCGCCATCGATCGCGGCAAACCCGGCGAAGGCCGCGTGCGCACCGCACCCGCGCGCATCCGTCAGGTTCGCG
>DATMUN010000083.1:0-2667 GCA_035563895.1 Occallatibacter sp.
CGGTCGGGGCCGTGCCGCAAGCTCAGTTATGGGGATTTAAGGAGCACCCGGAGCCACATCGGATCGCGCCGCAAGGAAGCAGAGAAGTGATTGGTGGGCGCGAAGCAGTACTGATGATGCGTTGTGGCCATCAGTTTGGGAGTGGGCGAGTGAGGATGGAACACGATTGCAGCACGGATACGGTATTTGGACGAGCAAAGGGCGCGTTGAGCCGAGCGGCAGAGAGAAGAATGGCATTGCGGGATGAGGATCGGCGAACATGCTCATGAGGTGTCGATCCTGATGGTTGGCTTCGGCGCGCTCGGTTGGTAATGCGGAGTTGCGCCGCGTTCGAACCTCTCGATGATGAGCATGGAGCCGCCGCAGCAGGGGCAGGGATACTGGGGTGTTTGCGATTGATTGGAATCGGCGCTGGCGGCCGTAAGCGCGTCGATTGGAAGTAACGGCATGGCAAGCAGTTGCCGTGCACGCGCGATGTTGGCGGCACGCGCAGGGCTGGCGAGCACGCCGTAATAGCGGATGCGATGGAAACCTGGTGGCAGCACATGCATCAGAAAACGGCGGATGAACTCGTTGATTGCGAGCGTCATCATCTGATAGCGCTCGCTGCTTTTACGGCGATAATCCTTCCACTTGAAGGTGACGCCCTTGTCATTGCATGAGATCAGACGCCGGTTTGAGATGGCAACACGGTGGGTATAGCGCGCGAGATAGCGCAATACCTGCTTGGGACCCCCGAATGGGCGCTTGCAGTAGACCACCCATTTGCGGTTGCGTAGGGGCGCCAGGAATCGGGCAAAGGCTTGGGGATCGGTCAGTCGCGCATGATCGCCAAAGAACTGCAATTCTCCGGCCCGGTGAGCGGCGAGAAGCCTGTCGAGGAACAGCCGGCGGAACAATGGCGAGAGGACCGGGACGGGTAGTAAGTAACGCGGCCGGCACGAGATCCACTTGCTGCCGTCGAGCGAGAAGCCGCCGCCGGGCACGATCATGTGGACGTGCGGATGATGTGTGAGCGCCGAGCCCCAGGTGTGCAGCACGGACAGGAAGCCGATACGCACGCCCAGACGCTTAGGATCGGCGGCAATGGTGATCAGCGCCTCGGCCGATGCCTTGAACAGCAGGTCGTAGATTACGGCCTTGTTCTGGTAGGCAATGTCGGCGATCTGAGCCGGCAAGGTGAACACCACGTGAAAATACGGCACCGCGAGCAGCTCAGCCTCGCGCGCGGCGAGCCACTCCTTCGCCGCGGCGGCCTGGCATTTTGGGCAGTGCCGGTTGCGACAACTGTTGTACGCGATCTCGATGTGCGAGCAGTTCTTGCAACGCAGGACATGGCCGCCGAGCGCTGCCGTGCGGCAGTTCTCGATCGCTGACATCACCTTGAACTGGTCGAGACTCACATGGCCGACGTTGGCTTGACGCCACGCCGGACCATGGTCACGGAAGATATCCGCAACCTCCAGGGCCGGACGCGTCACGCGCTTTAGACAGCCGGCGCGTGCGTTGGTTCGGTCGTCTTGGCCGTCAGCGGAGTGAGACGATCCAGCGGGCTCATGACCTCGCGGATCGTATTGGTGGCGACGTGGGTGTAGAGCGCCGTGGTCTCAAGCTTGGCATGTCCAAGCAGAACTTGGATAACTCGAATATCGATGTGCTGCTCGAGCAGGTGCGTCGCGAAGCTGTGGCGCAAGGTGTGCGGCGTCACCCGCTTGGAGATCTCGGCGTTCTGTGCTGCGGCATGACAGGCGCGAGTGAGCTGGCGCGTCGTCATGGGATTAACCGGGTTGTGGCCTGGAAATAACCAACCCTGCGGCCGCGCAATGCGATACCAGTCGCGCAGAAGCTTCAGCAGTTGCGGGGAGAGCATCGCATGGCGGTCTTTGCGGCCTTTGCCTTGCTCGACGCGGAGCATCATGCGTTTGGAATCGACATCCGATACCTTCAAAGCGACGACCTCGGAGACGCGCAGCCCCGCGCCATAGGCCACACTCAGCGCCGCCTTGTACTTGATGCCAGGTGCCGCCTCCAAGAAGCGCGCAACTTCCTGGGGGCTCAACACGAGCGGCAGCTTGCGCGGCTCGTACACGAACGTCATCTGCTTGGCGAGATCGGCGCGATTGAGCGTCACATCAAAGAAGAACCGCAACGCTGAAACCGTGCTGTTGATCTTGGGCGTGCGTGCTCCGCTCGACGACAGATGCAGCTGATAGCGGCGCACATCTTCCGTGCTGGCAATGGCCGGTGATCGGCCGAGAAATGCCGCGAAGTCCTTGACCCTTTGCACATAGTCGTGTTGGGTTTTTGGCCTGAGCTTTCGGATCGTCATGTCTTCGATCATGCGCCGGCGCAATGGGCTGATGGCCTTGTCGGTCATGGAAGTGCTCCTGTCTTGGGAGAGGTTGTTGCAACCCCTCGATCTCAAGACAGGAGGCTTCCACTCGCTACGCCTGTTGATAATTACGGGAGCAGTCCCAGAGGCACCCTACCGCGCGAGCGGTTTAGTCGTGTGCTGGGCATGTTCAGTAGGTTGGAGGTGAAAGTCCTCTACCCAACCTGATGGAGGTGAAGGGTTAGCGAAACGCAAGGGCTATCGCCGCGAGGCGAGGTCTGAAGGAAGCGTGGAGCAAACGTGCGAGTCGATGGACAAGAACCGGGTACAAGGCG
>DATMUN010000084.1:0-3416 GCA_035563895.1 Occallatibacter sp.
CCGCAGCGCTCGCCGGTGCCGAGCAGCGTGCCCTGCACCTGGACTGCTCCGGTAAGGATGGCGGCGCGGGTGTTGGCTATGCCGAGGCCGCGGTCGGTGTGGCCGTGGAATCCGAAGGCTGCGCCGGGATGGCGCGCACGCAGGCCGTTGAAGACGGCGGCGACTTCCTCGGGGCTGGCTCCGCCGTTGGTGTCGCACACGATGATGCGGGAGACCTGCTGCTGGACGCACTGCGCGACGAGCTGATGGAAGTAGTCGAGGCTCTGCTGGTGGAAGGCGGGATCGCAGGCGAGGCCGGTCTCGCGGCGGCCGCAGTTGGCGTCCATGGCGTGCTCGAGATCGACGAAGACTTCGAGGCCGTTGTCGCGCAGGCAGTCGATGGTCTCGCGGGCCATGAGGAGGTGTTCCTCGGGCGTGGTTTCGAGCGACCTGGAGACATCGAGCAGGCGCGACTTGACGACGATGACGGCGACGGGCACGCGCTGTTTGTGCTGGATCATGAACCGCACGTCGGGCCAGTCCTGCACGCGGGTGCCGCGGCCACGGGTGCGGCCGAAGAGGGCGAGCTGCATGGAGCCGGTGTCAGTCTTTGCGAGCGACTGCGTGAGGTCGACGACGAACTGGTGCGCGCCGGCGAAGCCGATTTCAGCGTAGGGAATACCGAAGGAACCCATGCGCTGCAGGAGCGCAACGGCGCTGGGTACAGAGATCTCGAGGTTGGGCTGCTGGAGGCCGTCGCGGAGACTGGTGTCAAACAGCTCAACCCGGGGTGCAGGGGATTGGCTCATGTGCGGACTCGATTGCGCGGAGACGGGGAGCCGTGCCGCGCCTACATCCTATCTTAGCGGAATGTGAACCGGACAGGCTTGCAGCTCAGTTGGCCGGCGCAATAGCGGGTGTAGCCTCGGCGTGCGGTGCGGGCTGTTCCTGGTCCTGGTACTGGAGCTGGTAGAGCTTCCAGTAGAGGCCGCGGTTGGCGAGCAGCTCCTGATGGGTGCCCATCTCGCGGAGCTGGCCCTTGTGCATGACGAGGATGGCATCGGCGCGCTGCACGGTGGAGAGGCGGTGCGCGATGAGCACGCTGGTGCGGCCCTGCACCATGCGCTCGAGGGCGGAGCGGATGCGCAGCTCGGTGTCGGTGTCGACCGAGGAGGTGGCTTCGTCGAGGATGAGGATGCGCGGGTTGTAGGCGAGCGCGCGAGCGAAGTTGATGAGCTGCTTCTGTCCGGTGGAGAGCGAGCTGCCGCGCTCGCGGACCGGCTCGTCGAAGCCGTGCGGCAGGCTGTCGACGAAGTCGAGCACGTTGACGTCGCGCGCAGCGGAGCGGAGGGTGTCGTCGGTGAGGTCGTCGTTGCCCAGGCGGATGTTTTCGGCGATGGTGCCGGTGAAGAGGAAGGGGTCTTGCAGCACCACGGCGAAGTGCTGGCGGAGCGCGGTGAGATCGTGGTGGCGCAGGTCGGCGCCGTCGATGCGGATCTGGCCGGCGGTGACGTCGTAGAAGCGCATCATGAGGCTAGTGAGCGTGGTTTTGCCCGCGCCGGTGTGGCCCACGATGGCGATGGTCTCGCCGGGCTCGATGGTGAAGGTGACGTCTCTGAGGATCCACTCGACATCGGGGATGGCGGTGAGTATTGCGGCAACGTCGGCGCTGGTCGCCGCGCGGTCGACGGCGGACTGCTGCTCAGGCGTGAGCTTCTGGTAGGTGAACCAGACGTGGTCGAACTCGATGCGGTTGGAGCCGTTGCCGCGCACGGGCGTGGCGGGCGAGACGATCTCCGCGGGCGTGTCGAGCAGCTTGAAGATGCGCTCGCAGGCGGCCATGGCGGCTTGCAGGATGTTGTACTTGTCGCTCAGGTCCTGAATGGGACGCCAGAAGCGCTGCGAGTACATGTTGAAGCTGGCCAGCATGCCGATGGTGACGGTGCCAGTGATGACGCCGAAGCCGCCGCGCCAGATGACGAGCGCGATGGCGACGGCGGAGAGCAGCTCGACAGCGGGGTAGTAGAGCGCGTAGGCAAAGATGGTGTCTTTGAACGCGATCATGTGCTGGCGGTTCACTTCCTCGAAGTCGTGATAGGCGCGCTCTTCGCGGTTGAAGAGCTGCACAACGCGCATGCCGGAGACGTGCTCCTGCGTGAAGCTGTTGATGCGCGCGATGGCGGCGCGGACGCGGCGGTAGCTCTCGCGGACGCTGTCGCGGAAGATGCGGGTGACGATGAGGATGAGCGGCAGCACGGAGAAGGCCAGCAGCGCCAGCCACCACTTGATCCTGAGCATGACGATGGCCATGAACGTCAGGGTGAAGAAGTCGTCGACGATGGCGAGGATGCCGCCGGTGAACATGTCGTTGATGGCGTCTACGTCGGAGGTGAGGCGCGTGACGAGGCGGCCGACGGCGTGCGTATCGAAGAAGCCTACGTGCATGCGCTGCATGTGGGTGAAGATGTCGCGGCGCAGATCGAACATGATCTTCTGGCCGGTCCACTGCATCAGGTAGGTCTGGATGAACTCGAAGAGATAGGACGAGACCTGCAGAACGAAGTAGATGGCGGCGAGCTGGGTGACGCCGCTCATGGGGTCGGTGCTCAGGTGGCGCGTGAGCCAGGTGGCGGAGCCGAAGCTGTTGGCCGCGGCGTGGCTGGCGTTGGGAAAGTAGTGGTCGACGCCGACCATGACGAGGAACGGACCGGCCACGTCGGACATGGACTTGAGGGTGACGGCGACGGCGGAGATGGCAGCCTGCCACCAGTAGGGCAGCAGATAGCGGCCAAGACGGCGCATCAGCCGGCCGTCATAGACCTTGCCGACCGGGTCATCATCGGCCTTGCGCGCAGTACGCTTGCGGGCCCTGGATTGCGCCGGTGGGGTTTGGGGAGATGTGTTCGCTTCCGGTTCCGCCATGCTTTGGTTGGCCCTACTTCTTCATTGTACGGGCAGCGCGCTCGGCGGTGTGTGCGGAGGATGAAACTTCGAGGCTGCCGAGCAGCGCGTGCAGCGAGGCGGCTGCGTCGCGCATGGGGGTTCGAGTGCCCTCGAGCCGGCTCAGCATCAGCGCGCCCTCGAGCGTGGAGACCAGCGTATTTGCAATCTGCCGGGGCTCGGCGTCGCGACGGATCTGGCCGACGCGAATGCCCTCACGAACGATTGCGGCCAGCCTGCGGCGCCAGCCGGTGAAGGCCTCCAGCGCGAGCTCGCGCAGTGCGGTGTTGCTGTCGTCCGCGTCGATGGCGGTGTTCATCAGCGGGCAGCCGCCGGGCAGCACCGATGGCGACTCGACGAAGCGCGCGATGGCCGTGCGCAGGCGGTCAAGCGGCGATAGAGCGGGGTCGAGGTCGTCGGTTCGTGTGCGCAGCGACTGCGCGTGCGCGAAACGGAAGGCTTCGGCGGCCAGTTCTTCCTTGCTGGAGAAGTGGCGA
>DATMUN010000085.1:0-4347 GCA_035563895.1 Occallatibacter sp.
GGGCAATGGAGTCAGTGGACTCGACGATGGGGCCGGAGAGGGGCTGCTGCTTGTGGAGTCGGAAGCGCAGGGTGGCGTCGAGCGGGCACTCGATGCCGTTGATGCAGACCTCGCCGTCGCCTTGAGCTGCATGGCCGTCTCCGCAGCTGAAGAGCGCGCCCTTGTTGTAGACGGGCAGGTAGAGCGTGGCACCGGCGCAGAGCTCGCGGACATCGAGGTTGCCGCCGAATGCGCCGGGAGGCCGGGTGCGGAAGGAGCCATCGTCTGCGCGGGCCACGCCCATGACGCCGAGGAAGGGGCGCACGGGAACGGCAGCAGGTGCGAGCGAGCGCGTGACTTCGCCTTCGAGGTTCCAGTGGAAGAGATAGGGTGTGCGGAAGCGGTCTTTCAGGAAGCCGAGGCCCTCAACGACGCTGGTCCAGCCCCAGCCGGAGTGACGCGTGGCAAGAATGTCGATCTGGAGAACATCACCTGGCTCGGCGCTCTCGACCCAGATGGGACCGGTGAGGGCGTGGATTCTGGTGCGGTCGATCTTGAGGTAGTCCTCGGTGGACATACCGGGCTTGACCTGCGCGCCGCTGGCATCGACGCACTCGAACTCGACTTCGTCGCCGGGGGCGACGTGGAGGCGCGCGGGGATGGAGCGGTCCCAGACGGAGTGCGTGGGCTGAGCGCTGATTTCGAGAGTTCTCATTCTTTTACCCTGACGGTCATTTGCAGTTCGACGAGAGCGTTGCGCGGCAGCGCGGCCACGCCGACGGCAGCGCGCACGTGGCGGCCTGCCTCGCCGAAGAGGCGGACGAAGAGGTCAGATGCGCCGTTGATGATGGCGGGCGAGTCTGCGAAGCCGCTGACGGAGTTGACGTAGCCGTTGACGGTGAGGATCTCTGCGATGGCTGAGAGCGAGCCGAGCTCGCGACGGAGGACGGCGAGCTGCGTGAGCGCGCAGGCTTGCGCTGCGGCGTAGCCGTCTTCGATGGTGCGATCGAGACCGGCGGTGCCGGTGATGATGCCCGCGGTGTTGGCGGAGATAACGCCGGAGAGATAGACGACGGGACCGAGGTGCTTGGCGGAGACGTAATTGCCGCCAGGGGCGGGGAGCGTGGGGAGTTCGAGCCCGAGCGCGGCGAGGATCGATTCTGGGGAGTCGCTCATTTGTCTTTCGACGATAGCATGCGCGGCGGAGGCGGGAGTGTTTGGATTTGGCGTCGAGTGCGGGTAGGATGAGCGGAAGCCCGCGACAATCTTAGCCATTCGCAAGCGGGCAATTTCCCCGCGAGGTTCTGCGCTCTTGACGATTCGTATTTCAAAGCTGCTGCTGGTGGCCGGCATTGCGCTGTTCTACGTGCTGGTGGTCTTCAACAACGTGACGGACTTTGGCTCGAACTGGTTGTTTGTGCAGCACGTGTTGGCGATGGATACGACGTTCCCAGGCAACCACGGAATGTGGCGCGCGCTGCCGCAGCCGGGATTGGAGCTGGCGTTTTACCTGTCGATCATTGCGTGGGAGATTGTGACGATGGCGCTGCTGGTGTGGTCAGTGGTGAAGCTTGCGCGGGCGTTGCATGGTGCAGATGAAGAGTTTCAGCGGGCGAAGGGGCCGGCAGTGGTGGCGCTGACTGCATCGCTGCTGATGTGGCTGATTGCATTTCTCGCGGTGGGCGGCGAGTGGTTCCTGATGTGGCAGTCGAAGATGTGGAACGGGCAGGAAGAGGCCTTCCGCATGTTCACGGTGATCGGGATTGTGCTGGTGTATCTGGTGCAGCCGGAGAAGGCGCGGGACTAATCGACTTCGAGGACGAGCCGCTTGCGGCGGAAGAAGTACCAGACCATGCCGAGAGCGATGTACGCGAGATAGAGCCAGGGGATGCGCGCGTGAGTGGCGTCGGCCGTGGAGCGGAGATCGTAGACGCCGATGAGGATGAGCACACAGACGGTGAGCACGGAGATGACCGCGACGCCTGTGGAGTGCTGGCCGCTGGCGCGGCGCGCGAAGGGTAGCGCGATGGCGACGAGTGCGTAGGCCGTGAGGAATCCGAAGACAGAGAGCGAGCCGGCGAGGTCGTAGATGCCATCGCCGGTGATGGCGTTGGCGCTGAGCACGAGCGTGCCGATGAGCATGAGCGCGATGGAGAGGGCGATGGCTGGCACTGGGGTGCGGTGACGGCGGCTGGTGCGCGCGAAGACGGCGGGGATGAGTCCGCTGTGGGACATGCGCATGAGTACACGGGCTGCGGCGGTGGCGCAGGCGAGGACGCAGGCGAACATGCTGACCCAGGCGCCGAAGTCGATGGCGATGCCGAATGGGGCGACGTGGCCCTTCTCCGCGAGTAGATGCAGCGGGCTGGTGGTGTCGCTGAGCTTGCCGCTCGCGCCGCGGAAGCCGAGCACCTCAGAGTACGAGCAGAGCATGAAGAAGACGCCTGCGAGGATGGCGCACTGCAGAACGGCGCGCGGGATGGTGCGGAGGGGATTGCGGGCTTCAGCGCCGAGGGTGGTGGCGCTTTCAAAGCCGACGAAGCTGAACATGGCGAGCACGAGCGCCGGGCCGAGCGAACTGAAGGAAGCGCCGCGCATGTGGAACTGGTCGGGGTCGATGTGGAAGCCGAAGCGGAAGAGCATGACGGCGAGCACGATGAGGATGAGGCTGACGGAGCCGACCTCGATCCAGAGCATGAGCTCGGCGGAGAGTTTGACGTCGCGGTAGGCGATGTATCCAGCGGCGAGGCAGGTGACGATGAGCACTATGGCTGGCGGCGGTGCGAAGTGAAGAAATTGCAGCGAGAGCAGGTTGGTGTAATAGAGTGCGCCGCCTGCGACGGATGCGCCGATGCCGATGTAGGCGATGAGCAGAGCCCATGCGGCGACTACGCCGAAGAATGGCGGCAGCGTTTTTGCTGTGTAGCTGTAGAGCGAGCCGGGCGAGGCGGAGAGGCGCGCGAAGCTGCTGATGCAGAAGCCGACGAGCAGCGTGGATGCGGTGGCGAGCAGGTAGACGAACCAGGTGGCATTGCCTGCGAGCGCGAAGACGAGCGGGATGGTGAGCGAGGCCGAGGTGGACGGCGCCATGGCGGAGATGGACTGCGCGAGTGTTTCGATGGGGCCGAGGACGGCGGCGTGGAGGCCGTAGTTGCCGGTTGCATTGCTGGGAGACGAGATTTCAGCAGGCACGCTCGCTGGGTCGGTCACAGTTCCGCCTTCGATAAGGGATGAATTGTTGCGGTTGATTTAGTCTGGCGCGGAGGCGAGGGGAGCGTCAAGCAACACGGCTGCACGCGTGGGAATGCAAGCGCAAGGTGTGTGCCATACTTAGCTTGGTTTTGAGTGCTGGAAGCGATGAAGAGAGAAGAAGAAGTTCGAGTGAAGAAGGGCGAGCCGAACCCTGAGTTTCTGCGGCGTGCGATTGAGTTGGCGACCGAGAATGTTGCCGGGTGCAAGGGCGGGCCATTTGGTGCTGTGATTGTGCGCGACGGAAAGATTGTGGGCGAGGGCGCGAACAGCGTGACGGCGACCTTCGATCCGACGGCGCATGGCGAGGTGAATGCGATTCGCGCGGCGTGTCGTGCGCTGGGTGTGTTCTCGCTGGAAGGGTGCGAGCTCTACACGAGCTGCGAGCCCTGCCCGATGTGCCTGGCGGCTGCGTACTGGTCGCGCGTGGATGCGGTGTATTTCGGCGCGAGCCAGGCGGATGCGGCGCGCGCGGGATTTGACGACGCGTTTCTCTACGGCGAGATGCGCAGGGAGCTGCCCGAGCGCAAGCTGAGGGAAGAGCAGTTGCTGGCGGACGAGGCGTGGGCGAGCTTTGCAGCGTGGCTTGCGTCGCCGATGAGGATCGAATACTGAGCGCCGCGTAGACGAACGGACGAACTGATTGACTGGGAGCGCACGTGAGCGTCGTCGATCCATCGCTTTCAAACAAGGACCTGATGCCGACCACGCCGGAGCACCGGACGTGGACGATGTATAACTACACGGCGTTGTGGTTCTCGATGTCGATGGAGATCACTACGTATCAGCTGGCTTCGTCGCTGATTGCGAACGGCATGAACTGGAAGCAGGCGGTGGGCACGGTGCTGCTGGGCAACCTGATTGTGTTGGTGCGATGCTGCTGAATGCGCATGCGGGCGCGAAGTACGGGATTCCGTTTCCGGTGCTGGTACGCTCGTCGTTTGGCGTGCGCGGCGCGAACCTGCCGGCGCTGCTGCGCGCGGTGGTGGCGTGCGGATGGTTCGGGATTCAGTCGTGGATTGGCGGGACGGCGATTCATGCGATGCTGGCGGTGCTTGCGCCGCAGTTTGCCGCACAGCCGTGGTCGGTGGCGGCGTGTTTCCTGGGCTTCTGGGCGCT
>DATMUN010000086.1:0-2009 GCA_035563895.1 Occallatibacter sp.
AACGCCGTCGGCCGGTCCATCCCCGCCAGTTGCCCCGCAGCAATCGTCGACATCGACCGCGAGACACCCGGGAAGATCGCCGAAAGCGACTGGCAGAGCCCCACCCAGATCGACTGCGGCAGCGTCATGTCTTCCACATGCGTCGTGTTCGGCTCAAAACGCGAGGCCCACCAGTCCACCACCCACATCGCAATGCCGCCCACCAGCATCGCCAGCGCGATCACCGTCAGGCTGCCCAGGTTGTGGTCTGACCATTTCTTCAGTGCCAGCGCCGGAATCGACGTGCACACAAACGCAAAGAACGTCATCGAGATCGGATGCGTAAAGAAGTTCCGGTCGCCGCTCTCACCGCGCGGAAACGAGTGCATAAACTCCGTCACACGCCCCAGATACAGCAGCAGCAACGCAAGAATCGCCCCCGCCTGGATCACAATCGTGTACATCTTCCAGTAGGCATCATCCATCGGCAGGTGCATCAGCGCCTCGCTGATGCGCAGATGCGCCGTTGAGCTGACCGGCAGAAACTCCGTCAGGCCTTCAACAATGCCCAGCAGTACAGACTGAATGTAGACGTTCAAAACTCCTCCGGTGTGCGGGAACAGTACCCTGCGCCATGGCTCGTTTAGAAATCAAAAGTTGTAAAAGTACGAATGGAAGCTCAGGGCCGGTCGATTCCGTAGACCGGAACGCCCTGATCCAATTTGAACACGAGCGCCGCCGCTCTCGCCGCGTAATCCGTCTGGGAGTACTTATCCTTTAACCGCGCCGCAATCTCATGCGCATGTCGGATCGCGTCCTGCTGCTTGCCTTCGTTCTCATCCGCGGCAAACATATCCGCCAGCGCAGCCTGCCGGTAGACCGCCTCAAACAGCGCACGCGCCGCCCGCGGACTCTCCGGGTGCTCGTCGGCATACTTCTCGTAATACCCCGACTCCTTCGCCGGGCACTTCTCCGACCCCTGCCAGTCGCCGCACAGCTTGTTGTCGATCAGGTCAAACGCCGCCAGATCTGCCTGCCGCGTGCCGGGGTAATACTTGATCACCTTCTTCAGCCCGTCTTCATCCATCTGCTGTCGCAGATACGAATCGCGCTCCTTCGCAGACGGCAAGTTGGCAAAGTCGTTCTTCTGCAGCTGCCACAGAATGTCCGCCGCGCGCCACGCCGCCTCCGCCGCCAGCGGCGAGTTCGGATACATCTCCACCAGCCGCCTGTAGAGCAGGTGCGCCGTATGCGCCGCGTTCGCCGGCCCCTTCGGGTCGCTGGCAGACTCCTCCATGCTCGCCGCCGCACCCATCAGGACCTGATCGCCCTGCTGCGTGCTCTCCACCACAACACCCTTGGCTTCCATCCACCCCGAAATCGGCGGCGGCACCTCATCCGTGCCAAAGATCGGTTGATCGCTCGTGTGCTCTTCTTCGATGTCGGTATTCGCGTAGACACGAATCCACGGGCCACTCTTCTCCGCAACCACCAGCTCTCGCCCAGGCTGCACCCGATCCACCTTCTGTGATTTCTTGTCCGGGCCAATGTAGAGCCATGTCACGCGCAGTGCCGTAGCCCGCGGACCAGCCATCGGCTTTACAAGTTGCGGCTTCTTCTCGGCGCGCACGCCCACAGCTAACCCGAGCGCAAGCACGGCCACAAGAGCACAAAGGGGAAGACTGCGTAGTTTCATCTCACCAGCGATCATAGTCCAACGACGTTACGCGCCGGTTTCCGTGAGCACCTCAGCCAGCATCCCCGGTGCCACATTCCCGCCGCTCACAATCGCCACAGCCTTCTTATAAGCAGGCAGCTTATCAGCGTGGAACAGCAGCGCCGCCGCCGCTACCGCACCGCTCGGCTCCGGCACCAGCCGCGTCGCCGACACAATCGCCCGCATCGCCGCACGAATCTCGGCCTCGGTCACCGTCACAATGCCGTCCACAAACGCCTGAATATGCGCGAAGTTCCGCACGCCCACGCTCTGCGTCCGCAGCCCGTCGGCAATGGTGCGGCTCGTCAGCTCC
>DATMUN010000087.1:0-3117 GCA_035563895.1 Occallatibacter sp.
GCCAACGCGAAACCTGCGCGTACTCCGGCTCAACTGAGCGCGAGATGATTCTCTCGCCGAGGATCTCGCTCAGCTCGCGACGCACTGTGGAGACGAGCAGATCGTCAGACTCCTCGAGCAGCGCCTCATTGCGCATGCCTCCCAGGAAGGCACGGACGACGGCCTTGCCCGCAGGCGTGCGACCCAGGAATTTGCGATGGACGAAGGTGGCGGCGAGCATGGAGCGACCTTCGACAGCGGGAACCAGGAAGCCAAAGCCCTCAGGCAGCGTGCCGATCTTCGACTCGTCGTAGACGAGGTTCACTGTGATGGAGGACGAATATGGGATGTTGGCGAGCGCTGTGCCGAGCTCGCTGTCGACGGGCTTGAGCAGTTCGCCTACGGCCCATGCAGGCGAGGCCATGATGAGCGCGTCGAATTCCTCTGCACCATTGGCCGCGGTCAACTGCCAGCGGCCCCCGATACGAGTGATCGACTGAACGGCGGTGGAGCGGTAGAGCCACGAGGGCTCGAGCCGGGCTTCCAGAGCGTCGACGAGCTGCTGCATGCCGCCGCGGAGAGTGGTGAAGATGGAGCGCGGCCCGGATGGGCGTGCCGGTGACGATGCAGGTTTCTGCGCGGCTTTGGCGTGCATCTGCTGGTGCGCGGCAAGCATGCCGCGCGAGAGCGAGCCGTACTTCGACTCCATCTCGACGAGACGTGGCAGAACGGTGCGGGCGCTAAGTCGGGTGGCGTCGCCGCCGTAGATGCCGGAGAGCAGCGGGTCGGCGAGGCGGTCGACGGTCTCCTGGCCGAAGTGGCGCTCGACGAGCGCGGCGACGGATTCGTCCTGTGTGCTGGGGCGCGGGGGATGCAACAATTCCATGCCCATGCGGATCTTGGTGCGCAAGCTGAAGAGCGGTGTTAGCGCCGTGGGAATGAGCTTGGTCGGGACGAGGAACATCAGCCCGTCAGGCAGCGACACGAGGCGGTTCTTTACGACGATCCAGGTCTTGCGGTCCGCGTCGTTAGAGGGCGTGAGCTGGTCGCCTAGGCCGAGCTCGCGGCAGAGTTCAGCGGCGGCGGGCTTCTCGCTGATAAAGGAGTCGGGCCCTCGCTCGAGAACTGCCCCGTTCACCACTTCAGAGGCGAGGGAGCCACCCAGCCGCGGGCGGGCTTCGTAGAGCCTGTATTCGACGGGTTCTCCGGCGACGCGTGCCTTGTTCAGTTCATAGGCTGCTGCGAGCCCTGCAATACCGCCGCCAATGATGGCGATCTTCATACCGCTGCCTCCCGGGGAAACCCGTCTGCGGCATCCAACTTCCGCAAACCGTCAGCATCCATAAGCGCTGATGCCGACTCACGTAATTAGAATCTAATGCCGGAGCCGGGGGTCGAGAGTGACTTAAATCACATCGATTGCCGGGTTGGGCCGGTAGGATGGCCGAGCACGGCAATGGCATCGGGCATCCCAACGGTTGGTTCGCGACCGTGCTGGCGCGTTCTATTCTTCCCCATAGGAGTACACGCAGATGACTGCAGAGCTGATTCATCGGCTTCATTTTGCCTTCACGGTGACGTTTCACTACCTCTTTCCCCAGCTCACCATGGGACTGGCGCTGCTGATCGTGGTGTTAAAGACGGTCGCGCTCAAGACCGGCAGCGAGCAGTGGGACCGCGCGGCGCGATTCTGGGGCCGCATCTTCGGCATCAACTTTGTCTTCGGCGTGGTCACGGGCATTCCGATGGAGTTCGAGTTCGGCACCAACTGGGCAAAGTTCTCTGAGCTGTCGGGCGGTGTGATCGGCCAGCCGCTGGCCATGGAGGGAGTGTTCAGCTTCTTCCTGGAGTCGGCGTTCCTGGGGCTCTTCCTCTATGGAGAGAAACGGCTCTCGAAGCGGTTGCACTGGTTCTCGGCTGTGATGGTCTGGATCGGCTCGTGGATCTCGGGCTTCTTCATTATTGTTACCGACGCGTGGATGCAGCATCCGGTGGCCTACGAGCGGACGGCGAGCGGGCAGTTTCAAGTACTGAGCTTCTGGCAACTGATGCTGAATCCGTGGGCGTTGCTGCAATATGCGCACAACATGACCGGCGCCGTGGTGACGGGTAGCTTTGTGATGGCGGCGACGGGCGCCTTCTACCTGCTGGACAAGAAGTACGAGGCCTTCGGCAAAATTTTCCTGAAGGTGGGCGTGATCGCCGGCCTGATCTCGACCATCGTCATCATCTTCCCGACCGGCGACCTGCACGGCAAGTACGTGGCGCGCAACCAGCCGGCGGCAATTGCCGCGATGGAAGGCCTGTTCCACACCGAGACGGGCGCTGGAATCGTGCTGGTTGGCCAGCCGAATGAGGAAACGGGGCAGATCGACAACCCGATTGTGGTGAATGACCTGTTGAGTTTCCTGATCTACGGCACGACCAAGGCCGAGGTGAAGGGCCTCGATCAGATTCCGCATGACCAATGGCCGACGGCTCTGCCGCTGCTCTACTACGCCTACCACATCATGGCCGGGCTGGGGACGTACTTCGTGGCGCTGATGCTGCTGGCAGCTTTCCTGCTGTGGAAGGGCAAGATTTACTCGACACGGTGGATTCAGTGGTTGCTGCTGATCAGCTTCCCGCTGCCGTACATCGCAAACACCGCAGGGTGGATGACGGCGGAGATCGGGCGGCAGCCGTGGTTGATCTACGGACTGCTGCGGACCAGCGAGGGCTTCTCGCGTACGGTGTCTGCAGGCAATGGCTTGTTTACGCTGCTGGGCTTCATGGGCCTTTACCTGCTGCTGGGAATCCTGTTCACGGTGCTGGTGTACCGCGAGATCAGCCACGGGCCGCTGTCGGACGCAACGGCGCAGGCCCACTAAGGAGAAGAGGAGTCGGACATGATGGGTTTTCTCTGGTTCTGGCTGGTTGCCGTGATGATTGTTGGGTACGTGGTGCTCGATGGGTTTGACCTCGGCGTCGGCGCGTTGCACCTGTTCCTTCCGAAGACGGAGGCTGAGCGCCGGTCTGCGCTGAAGTCGATTGGGCCTGTGTGGGACGGCAACGAGGTTTGGCTGCTCGCCGGTGGCGGCACGCTGTATTTTGCGTTTCCGCTGCTCTACGCCTCGGCCTTCAGCGGATTCTACCTGC
>DATMUN010000088.1:0-7593 GCA_035563895.1 Occallatibacter sp.
CTCGGCCGCGCGCACAGCCGGCGCGCCGGAGACGATATCGATCTGGGCGGCTGAGACTTCCTGCGCGGCCTGCGCGGTGTAGCGGCCGTCAGTAAACAGGCGCGCGGCACGGCGTGTGACTGCCAACGCGGCGCCTGAACCGGTGAAGCCGGAGAGATAGCGAACGTCTGGAAGATGGGTGACGAGAAGACCCGAGAGACCTGCGCGCGTTAGACGGCGGCGCAGTTGACCGATGCGGCGTGAATGGTCCATCCGGAAAGGTATATCACGGCGGGCTCAACCGAAGAGACGGAAGCCCGCACACACCTACAGAGCAGGCTTGACGGGCTTCTTTTCGGTGGGGTTCACGTCGCCTTCACCGGGCTGCTGAAGGTCGGACTGGCGGTCCATCCACTCGTCGAGGCGGGAGCGCTTGAAGCGCCAGCGATTGCCGAGCTTGAATGCGGGGACGAAGCCCTCGGATGCGTACTTATAGAGAGTGTCCGGCGAGATACCAAGGTAGTCCGAGGCCTGGCGAATGTCCATGACTTCGCGGACCTCGGGAACAAGCAAATTGGAGCGGGCAGCGACGTTGCGCATGGTTCCCCCTCCTGCAAGGCAAGCAATGCCCACAGGCAGAAAATTCCAGCCGGGCGGCCGGTAATAGAGTATATATCTCGGTTTCAGCCGCAGCTTCAAGGTTTTTCCGGAAGTTGAAGGGGAATTACGGGCTTTTCAGTAACGTGACGTTGGAGGAGTCTCCAACGAGTCACGCAGCGGCTAGTGGGTGCGACTGGGGTATCCCCAAGCGGATGGGCTGTTGAAACGGATGGTGCGCGATCGTGCTGTATGCGGAGCGCGGGCTGCGGATGACCGCTTGAGATGCTGGAAGGATCTGGTACTCGAGAGGTCTTGGGTTTGGTTCGGGCGCTGTATTTCAATGTATTAGTTCGCATTTATCGATTTATATATTTGGAATTAATGATCTTCGCCGATGATCCCCATTCAAGTAGCTCCTCTGCGCGGGACGTGAGGAGCACCAGGGCGGGGGGAGGGGGGTAGGGGGTATGCCCTGCCGCTGCTAAATCCGAGGCCCGTGCCCGCAGGAATGCCTTGACTCTATTGTGCGCTTTGTCTGGGGAATTCTATGCAAACTGCGCTGAGTGAATTGTGCTACGTAGAACAATTCGGACAGGTGTAGAGACGGGGCGAGCAAATTGTGCTACGTGGCACAATTCAAAATGGTTATCGGACCTGATCGGTGTGGAGCTTGCCCGGTTCCAGTATACGCTTGGGCGGGGTAATTCTTTGCAACGATGACAGGCGTCGGGGAACAGTTGGTCGTGGCAGGGTTCGGGGCTTGCTTTCCCACCCTTCGCTTCGCGAAGAATGGCCCACCCATTTTCGTGCCTGGGGAGCTGCGTATAGAAGCAGGTTCTTCGCTTCCCCCCGAGCTGAAGAACGCCCGGGGGCCCTTGCGCTCAGAAATGCACCACTGCTTGGGGGCGGAGGCTCGCTGTTCGCTCGCGGGGACGGGGCGTGATTGAAAGCAACCGCGGGCCTTTCGACTCCGTTTGGCCTAAAAACGGCCAGACTCCGCTCAAGATGACAAAACAAATTGTGACGCGGACTTCAAGGACACTAGTTCTGGTCTTCGCGGCGGTGGAGGGTGGGGCGGTCGTCGCCGGTCTTGGAGTCGTCGGTGGAGTCGCCTGTAGAAGCGCGGCGTAGCGAGGGCTTCTTGCCATCCTTGGAGTCGGTGAGACGGCGCTTGTTCTCGATGCGGGCTAGACGGGCCTTGACGTCATCGAACTCCGAGGTGGTGACGGTGTACTCGTCGCGGGCTGGGAGGATGTGGGCGATCTCCTCCTGCGAGTGGAGGATGCGGTCAGGGGTTTGCGGGTGATCGCTGAAGGCCTTGGCGACCATGCCGGGCTTGCGCTTTTCGAGGGCCTGGATCTTTTCAAAGAAGGCGATGAAGGCCTGCGGGTCGTAGCCGGACTTGTACATGTACTGCACGCCGAGGTAGTCGGCCTGAGACTCGAACTCGCGGGAGAACTTGAGGAAGGTGATGGGGATGCCGAGGCTGGCTGCCTCGTAGATACCGTAGCCTGTCCAGCCGCCGATGAAGATGAGCGGAATGGTGCCGAGCTGGGCGTATTGAGCGCGGGTCATCTGCCGGGCGATGTGATGGGCGCAGACGTGAGCCACTTCATGCGCCATGACACCGGCCATTTCGGCTTCTTCGTCGGCGTTGAGGATGAGGCCGGAGTTGACGTAGAAGAAGCCGCCGGGCAGGGCCATGGCGTTGATCTCGTCGGAATCGATGATCTTGATGGTGAATGGGACCTTGCAGTCGGAGTTCTTGACGATGTTCTGGCCGATGCGGTTGACGTACTCGATGACGACGGGATCGCTGATGAGGCGCGTGGTCTTTTCGATCTCGTCGGCGTAGGTCTTGCCCATCTTGATCTCGTAATCGGTCGAGAACCAGTTGCCGATGCCGCGGCCGCCGATGTCGCGGTTGCCTACGGCGTTGACATCTTCAATGGAGCCGGCCTTGACCTTCTCGATCTGACTGCCGACTTCAACGACTTTGTCGGGATCGACGGCCACATCGCCAGAGACTGGCTTGGAACCCGGGTCGGAGCCGTCCTTGTTCTTTTTCGAATCCTTTTTGTCGTCTTTCTTAGTGTCGGCGGTCGGGGTGTCCTTCTTATCGGGGGGAGCCTGAACGTCGCCGGAGACGGGGGCGGAGCCGGGTGTCTGCTGCGCTGCGGGAGTGGAGCTGGGATCGGAGGTGGACTGTGGCGACGACTGCGCGCTGAGCGAGGCTGCAAGGACCAGTGCTGCCGTGGCTGACAGAACGGATGCGTAAGAAACTGCCTTCATGTGAACCTCCGTCCCCCGGATGGGCGAAGCATTAGGGGGTTCGCCGCTTCGCTCTATGTCGTTAGACGTTAGTATGGGGCCGAAGGATACCAAGGCGGAAGGGGATATCGGAACGGAATACCGCTTAGTGGGGGCGTAGGAGTTGCCAAGGAAGTCTCTTGGAGCGCGCTTCCGGTTGCATTAGAGTGAGGGACACACCGTGAAGCGGAGGTTTTGTGCGTCGAGTAATCCTGATCGTTGGACTGTTGGCAGCCATGTGCGCCTTGAGAGGCTGGAGCCAACAGGTGCCGCAGGTGGTTCCGGGCAAGCTGGGAGCCGTGCTGAGCGGGCACGACCACGGTCATCTCCCTGCGCCTGTGACGCCGAAAGCTCCGAAACTGCCTGACATGTCTGTGGATGCGACGAACCTGGGCTCGCCGGTGGAACTGGTAAAAGGCTGGCGGGTGGGGGTTACCGCGGACCCCGCGGCCGCAGGAAAGGACTTTGACGATACGGGCTGGGCAGTGCGCAACGCTGGAGATACGATTGCCGACGTTGCGGACGAGGATCGCCCGGAAGGCGCTTTGGGAACGGATGAGACACAGAAGAAGGAGAGCTCGGGACCGCCGCCGGGGCATAAGAGGCCGTGGGCTTGGTTCCGCATCCATATTCGCCTGGCGGAGAAGCACGGGCCGGTGGCGCTGCTGGTGGAGTTGCCGGTAACGCAGAATACGACGATCTCGCCCGGCGCGGGGGCTCCGGGGCTGGATGTCTATGCGAACGGAACGCAGATTTTTCCGGAGGGCCCGAACGGAAACGCTACCTACAAGTTCACTGAGATTTCGCGCGTCTACAAGTTCAATGTTCCTGAGGACGAGACGGATCTGACGCTCGCGATCCGCACGCTTTACATCCCGTTCGGCTATACGGCATACACGGGCTTCTTCTCCCGGCGGACTTTCAGCCTGGGGAATCCGGACGACCTGCAAAAGGCATGGGACAACTGGTTTTTGCGCAGCGTGATGGAACGGTTGCCGCGGCTGGTGAACGCCATTCTGTTCACGGTGCTGGCGTTGTTTCTGCTGGCCCTCTACTTTAGCCAGCGCGGGCACGCGGAATACCTGTGGCTGGCGCTGCATGAGTTGCTGCAAGCGCCGGTTGGGTTTATTGACCTGGAAGGAAGCCTGGCTTTTCTCGATCAGAACTGGTACGGCGCGGTGGTGCTGCAGTTGGTGGCGCTGTCGGCGTACATCTACTTTGAGTTTCTGGTTGCGTTCCTCTCACTGAAGAGGCGTTGGTATATCTGGGCGCTGAGGTACGGGGCGATCATTCTGGCGGGCATTGCGCCGGTGATGCTGGCCCTGGGGAGCCGCGGCTGGCAGGTTATCGCGCTGAGTGTTGTGGTGGCGCTGGGAAGCCTGCTGTGGATTGTCTGCTGGACGGTATTCATCTTCTCTACGCTGATTGCGGCGACGCTGAAGAAGAACTACGAGGCGAGCCTGCTGCTGATTCCGCTGTTGCTGACGATTGTTGGCATAGTGGAACCGATGCTGACGGGCGGCATGAGCAGCATGACGGGCCATGTGTATGTTTCGCCGCTGACGATTCAGGCGGGTCCGGTGCCGATTCACTTTGCATCGATTGCGGACTTTGTTGGACTGCTGGCGATTGTGCTGATCATCTTCACGCGGTTCCTGCGCATCCAGCATGACCGCGAACGCGCACAGAGCGAGTTGGCCGCGGCGCGCAACGTGCAAGAGCTCATGATTCCGCAGGAAAAGGTGGCGACGCCGGGATACGAACTGGATTCGGTGTACAACCCTGCAGCCGAAGTCGGCGGAGACTTCTTTTATGTGGAACCGCATGAAGGTGGCATGCTGCTGGTGATTGGTGACGTGGCTGGGCACGGGCTGAAGGCAGCGATGAATGTGTCGATGCTGATCGGTGCGCTGAGGCGCATTGATGAACGCCGGCCGGCGAAGGTGCTGGAGGCGCTGAATCGCGTGGTGGACGGGAGCGAGAGCCTGACCACGTGCCAGGCGCTCTGGTTTGGCACGGATGGCGAGTTGGTGATGGCCAGCGCTGGCCATCTGCCTCCCTATCTGAACAGCCAGGAGGTGGCCATTCCGGGTGGGCTGCCGCTGGGTGCGGTGCCGGAGAACAAGTACGACGAGACGCGGCTGTATCTGCATCCCGGCGACCGGCTACTGCTACTCTCTGACGGCGTGGTGGAGGCGCGGAGGCCGACGGGCGAGCTGTTCGGGTTCGAGCGCGTGCACAACCTGAGCAACCAGACGGCGTTCTACATTGCCGACGCTGCGAAGGAGTTTGGACAGGAAGACGACATCACAGTGTTGACCGTGAAGCGGTTAGCGGCGTAGGCCCGGGAGGCCGACAGCGGATTCCGGAGAAGCTCTGACTGGATTTTGTTACGACGATGTAGAGAAACCGCGCCGAATCTCCATCTGATGAACTGAAGCAGCACTATCCCTGAATCCGGGGATCCTCGCAACTGCATGCCGCTTGCGATCTAGTTCGTGCGTCCAGAGCACGGACGGGAACGTGCGGCTGTTGAGATCTGCTTGAACGAAGGAGACAACGCTCATGCACCCAGGAAAATTTCTGATGAAGCTAGTTGTGGACCGGAACCACGAGCCAGATGAGCTGGACTGGAGTCCGCCACTGGACCGAAGGGCCATGCTGAAGACTCTGGGCGTTGGCGCGGTGACGACGCTGGCCGGGTGCACGGCGGGAACATCTTCTTCGAGTTCAGATAGCAGCACGACAACGACACTGGCTTTGAGCGCCTCGGCAACCTCGCTCTCGGTGGGCGCGTCACTAACGCTGACCGCGACGGTTTCGCCTTTAGCAGCGGGTGGTGCGGTGACCTTCTACAACGGAACGACCGCGCTGGGTACGGCGACGCTGAGCTCGGGCGTGGCGACGCTTACACTGAGCTTCACGAGCGCACAGACACTGTCAATCAAGGCGACTTATACGGGCGATTCCTCGTATGCGGGAAGCAGCTCAAGCACGTTGACGATCACCGTGACGGCAAGCTCGACGGGGACGGCGACAAGCACGGCACTGAGCGTATCAACGACGTCGACCACGGTTGGGTCAGACGTGACTCTGACGGCGCAGGTGACTCCTTCAGCGGCAACTGGAACGGTGACCTTCTACAACGGAACGACGGAGTTGGGATCGGGCTCACTGACCTCGGGGCTGGCGACGCTGACAACGAGCTTCAGCACGGCGCAGACGGCCTCACTGACGGCGGTGTATGCGGGCGACACGACGTATGCGGGGAGCACGTCGAGCGTGGTGTCAGTAGCGGTGACGGCCTCAGGCGCTGCGTGCGGGACATCAACGAACGCGGTGACCGAAGGGCCGTACTGGACGAGCGACAGCGCTTCAGGCTATGACCGCTCAGACATTACGTCGGATATAGGCGGCACCAACACGCAGACTGGTGTTCCCTTCACGCTGACGATCTATGTGTATGACAGCGAGAACAGCTGCGTGGCGATGGAGAACGTGCAGGTGGATATCTGGCACTGCAATGCATCCGGAATTTACTCGGGGGTGCAGAGCTCTACGAACGGAAACGGCACGGATTACACGAGCCAGAGCTGGCTGCGGGGTTATCAGCTGACCGACTCGGCGGGCAAGGTGTCGTTTTCTACGATCGTACCGGGCTGGTATACGGGACGAACGACGCACATCCACATCCGATTTCGCTCGACGTATGACACCTCTTCAAGTGGAAGCACGAACACGGCGCAGCTGTTCTTCGACCAGACGTTCATCGACACCCTGGATACAACAGTGTCTCCTTACTCGAGCCTAGGGAAGAACTCAGTGACGAATGCGGGAGACTCTATCTACAACTCTGAGGGCGGAACGACGATTCTGAGTTTGAGCGGATCGGCGACGGCGGGATACGCGGCTACGTTCAGCATCTACCTGCCGTTGGCTTGAGGAAGCAGGGGCTCGCAGGAATGGGCGGAGTAGGGTCGCTCGTAAAGCGAACACTTCCCTGCTCGCGGATCAACGCACGCGATGGCGCGACACGCGCTCTACCAGCCGACCTGTGCCATGCGGCGAAGAATGATGGCTGAGTAGCGCGTCATGCGCGCGGGTTTGCGCTTAAGCGGAGACGGCAGGATAGCGGCAAGGCGTGCAGCCTGCTCACGCGAGATGCTGCGCGCGGAGATGTCGTCGTGGTAATGGCAGGCGGCATCGACTCCGTAGACACCGGGGCCCCATTCGACGACGTTCAGATAGAGCTCCAGTATGCGCTGCTTGCCGAGTACGAGTTCGGCGACGGGGACGAGGGATGCTTCTGCGGCCTTACGCAGGATGGAACGGCTGGTTCCGAAGAAGAGATTTTTGACGAGCTGCTGCGTGAGCGTTGAGCCGCCGCGGATGCGGCCGCCCTCCATGTCCTCTTGCGCGGCGAGTTGGATCGCTTCCCAATCGAAGCCGTGATGGATGTAAAAGCGTGCGTCTTCAGCGGAGACGACGGCGTGCTGCATGTTGGGCGAAATCTGGCTGAGCGGGACGAAGTGATAGCGCTTTTCGTAGGGCTTGTCGTGGAAGAAGGACTGGAAACGACGCTCGGTCTGGAGTGCGGTCGTTGGCGGATCGATGAAGCGCAGGAGCACGAGCGATAGCGCGCCGAAGAGCCAGCAGGATGCGAGGACGATGGCGGTCCAGCGGAGAATCTGGAGTGGCTTGAGT
>DATMUN010000089.1:0-2714 GCA_035563895.1 Occallatibacter sp.
AACATGCGAACAGAATACGGGAGCATGGCGAACCTGTGGGTTGGCCAAACCGAGGCAGTTAGAGCGCGGGCTCTGAGGCGGTGGGGCGTGCAAGCCTCTGCGGCAAAGTCGCCAGAGCGACGGGAACGGCTGCGAGGAAGCCCAAGATCAGGCGGGGCATGCGCCGGAAGTCGTCCGCGAGCGAACGGCCGGCGGGGCCTGTGAGGAAGACGCCGCGGCGCATCACGTGGAGATGAAACAAGGCCGAGATAAGCGTGAAGATGCAGACGGCAAAGAGTGCACGCGGCGGAGCGGCTGGCCCAACGGCGCGGTGCGTGAGCCAGTCAAGGAGCTGCGAGAGTCCCGGCACGCCAACCACGATAAGCAGATTACCCAGCAGGCGCGAGCGAACGGCAAGTGCGCGCTGCTGCAGTCCGGCGTAGAGCCCGGCGGTGGCCGAGACGTAAGCAATCTCAACTGCCACGATAGCTGGACCAGAGTGAAGGCGGTCATGGGCGAGCGCGGCGAGGTACACCAGCGAGCGGATGGTGGCGCTCAACAGAGCACACTTCCAGTTCCAGCAGGACATGGCCTGCAGCAGGATGGACTTAGGTCGCCGCATATGCGCACATTCTGCTCGATTCGCAAGAACAGAGCATGACGCACCGGTTACAGGACGGTTGGAATCGCATGCGTACCGTTATCGGGGAGATACCTTTTCGTGTGTGACCCCAGTCACCACAGAAGACGGCCCCGCCCTCGTAGGCTCAAAGTGTGGGATGCGCCGACGATGGCCGCATCCGGGATAAGGAGTTATCGCCATGGCCTACGTCGTGACGGATGCATGTGTGAAGGATTTTGTGTGCGTGGCCGAGTGTGCCACAGCAGCCATTGCGCCGCAGCAGGGTGACGCAGCTGCCGAGACCGTGTCGCAGGTGTTCATCAACCCCGATGAGTGCATCGACTGCGGCAACTGCGCCTCGGTTTGCCCGTCGAACGCGATCTTCCCCGAGGGCGAGCTACCGGCCGACAAGGCGGAGTTCACCGAGAAGAACCGCGCCTACTTCAACTAATAACGCGGCGTACTGCCGGTGAAGTTGCCGCCGTGCGCTAAAGAAATTCGCAGCGGCGCAGTTGGCAGTATGATCACGCCGCCGAATCCGCCTCGTCCTCCGCATTGCAAGTGATATGCGGAGGACGAGGCGTTTTTCTTGCAGCACGCGCCTGCTAGTCCTGAGGAGTTGTGGACTGGGGCGCCGCATTGGCGGTCTGTGGTGCAGCGGCCTCAGGCGCGGCGGCTGGCGGAGGCTCCTGGGCGGCGGATCGCGCCGGACCAGGCTTGACTGCAGGACCGACCACCGACATAGGCAGAACCGGCAGCGTCACCGTTTGCACCGTGGCAGGGTCGTCGCGCAGCTTCAGGTAGAGCTCGCCGTTGGCAGGGTGCGGCACGGTCAGCTGCGTGCCGGTGAAGTCCGGCCGCACGTCAACCGGATCATTGAAGTCTGTATTGGCCGCCAGCGCTGCGGTGAGGAACAGGTTAGTCGCGGTGAGCGTGCAGGGGCGGGCCAGCTGCCGCGGGCAGCGCAGCTCGTGGAAGCCGGGAACGCGCACCAGCGTGCCGAGCGGAATCCAGTCACCGGCGATGCTGTTGGCAGCGAGGGCGCGAGCCTGAATCGGGCCGAATGCCGAGGCGCCAAAGCGCGTTATTGGTTCCACTACGACCATGGCTGTGGTGGCGTCACTGAGCATCAGGCCGCCATCGGCGAGCGACAGCAGCGTGTGGAAACTGCCGTCCGTGGCGGCAATCTCGATCTTCTCGTCGCGTGGAAAGTTGGCCGGGACGCGCGACTTGAAAAAGAACACCAGTCGCCTGGAGGCGGGCAGGTCGTCCGCGCTTCCGTAGTGAATCTGCACCGGATTGGGTGCGGCTGCGGTGTCCGGCTGCGGCTCCTGCGCGGCCTTGCTCAGCAGAACGACCTGCGGACGCGGCAAATTCACGGTCACATGCGCAGTGAGCTCACGCCCGTCGCGCAGCAGTACCGTGGCAAATTCGTGGCGGTCAGGCTGCAGCGCGGCAGTCGAGCGATCGGCATTCATCGAGAGCTGATCCACGTCCTGCATGCGGCCGAGCGCGACGGGGGTCCACGTAATGCCATTGAGCGTGGCCTTGGCGACTTCATCCAGGCGCGTGCCGGTCAACAGCGCGGTTGCATCACCCGCGGCGAGCGTAAGGCGATCGAGCGAGGCTGCCTCAGCATAAGCGCTCACCGTCAGCTTGTCGGGTTTTTCCAGCCCGAACTGGCGAATCTCAATAGTGACCGGGCCGGGTGCGGCGTGCTGCATGGGCAGCGTTACTTCTAGCTGATTCGGCTTGGGCGACTTCCACGTGATCGGCACAGATTCGCCGCCTTCGGCCTGCATATAAAGTTTGTCGACGCAGAGGCTGTGGGCTCCTTCCAGGTGCAGCGTGTCTTCACGGCCGACAACGAGCGCGGACTTGTCACTCTCAGCTACGCGCCACACGTCCTGCTGCACGGAGTGGAAGTGATAGGAAGGGCCAGTCCACTCGTCGAAGCCCCACTGGCCGCGCACCGTGCCGGTCACGTCGTCCTCTTGGAGCCGGGGAACAGGATGCGCAAGCACGAGCCCGCCCTTTGATGAGTCAGGAAAGATGGGAACCTCGACTGGCCCCTTCTTGCTGTCAATGTGGAGAAAGAGGTTGTGCGCGAGCT
>DATMUN010000090.1:0-2196 GCA_035563895.1 Occallatibacter sp.
GTCTCGGCAGTGCAGGGGCCCGCCGCGGCGTATGACACGCCGGACGGCAATGCAGCTACGTCAGTCGTGTGGAACCCGATACGGCATGTGTTTCTTGCGGCGATTCGCTTCCACGGCTACTACCAGTCGGCTGACGGCATCACGTGGACGCGCCTGACGGCACAACCCGGCACCGCGCTGACCACGACGCAATGCCCGGCGAACTCAGGCGGAACTGGGTCGCTGGGCTGCCCGATCTTTCGCGGAACTCTGGCTGTGAATCCGCTGACCGGCGACACCTTTGCGTGGACGGTGGATGCGAACAATCAGGACCAGGGAATCTGGCAGGACAGCTGCAGCATCAGCGGCGGCTCCTGCAGCAACCAGACCATCACCTTCTCGACGCGGCTTAACACTGCTGCTCTCGAAGTGAATCAGGCGCCGCTTGGCGCGGCTACGATCAGTAACGGCGACTACAATCTGGCGCTGGCGGCGGTGCCCTCCGGGCAGGACACGCTGCTGCTGGCAGGCGGCAACGACCTGTGGAAGTGCAGCCTGGCCGCGGGCTGCGTGTGGCGCAACACAACCAATGCGACGACATGTCGGGCTGCGTCTGTGGGTGAATATCAGCACGCACTGGCCTGGAATGCGGCGAACACGTCGCAGGTGATGGTGGGCAACGACAGCGGCCTGTGGCGCTCAATGGATGCGATTGGCGAGAGCGGCTCCGTTTGCAGTGCGAGCGATGCTACGCACTTCGACAACCTGAACGGCGGGCTGGGTTCGCTGGCAGAGACGGTGTACCTTGCCAACGTCACCACCTCGCCCTACACGTTGCTGGCAGGCCTGGGCGTGAACGGAGCTGCGGGCGTGAAGACCACGGCAGGCCCAGTGGCGGACTGGCCGCAGGTGCTCGACGGCGAGGGCGGCCCGGTCGCGATTGACCCAACCGATGCAACCAAGTGGTACGTGAACAATGCGGCTGGCGTGTCGATCCACCTCTGTGCGCAGAGCAGCGACTGTACGGCGGCGGACTTTGGTACGACGCCCGTGGTGACAGATGCCGATGTAAGCGGCGACGGCTACACGATGTTCCTGCCTGCGCCCTTCCTCGTCGATCCATTGGACGCGAGCCAACTGCTGGTGGGCACCTGCCGCGTCTGGCGCGGTCCGGCAGACGGTAGCGCGTGGTCGAGCAGCAATGCATTGAGCGGCTTCCTCGACGGCGTCTACGGCGCAAGCTACTGCAACGGGAACGCCCAGATCCGCAGCATGGCCGCAGCCGCGGCGACAGGCGGCAGCGAGGTGATCTATGTGGGTATGTATGGCGCGCTCGATGGCGGCGCCACGCTGGCGGGTCACGTGTTGCGCGGTGTCTACACGCCCGGCAGCAATGGAGCGCCTGTCTGGCAGGACCTGGCGTTGAATTCCGTGACGAATGACGACCAGATGTTCAACGCGGCGCAGATGGACATCTCCAGCATCTACATCGACCCGCACGATGCGACCGGTAATACGGTCTACGTAACGGTGCAGGGCGTGCGCGAAGGCACCATAAGGATTCGCACCGTGTACGAAAGCGCGGACGGCGGTGCGCACTGGACGTACATCTCCGGGGGACTGCCGTGGACGCCTGCCAACAGCATCGTTGTCGATCCGCAGGACGCGAACACTGTCTACCTTGCGACCGACGCCGGTGTGTTTGCCACGCAGCAGGTTGCAACCTGCGCTACATCGACCACTTCGTGCTGGTCGGCTTATGGTACGGGGCTGCCGATGGCTCCTGTATCGCATCTGCGCGCGGCGCCGAGCGGCGTTTCTCCCAGCGTGCTGGTGGCTGGCACCTACGGTCGTGGCATCTGGCAGATACCGCTGCTGACGGCGGGCACGCAGTACACAACGGCCACCGCCGACCCCACATCGCTCGACTTCGGCACGGTGGCCTATGGCACTCCAAGCAGTGCGCAGACCATCACCGTGACCAACACAGGTGGCATCGCGCTTGCGATCACTTCCATCGCGGCCACGGGCGACTTTACGGAGACGGACAACTGCCAGGCCGCTGTGGTCAACAGCAATGCCACCTGCACAATCCAGGCAGTCTTTACGCCGTCGCAGGCGGGGGCGCGCTCAGGCCAGCTCACCATCAACGGTAACGTCTCCGGCGGGTCGCTCACGGTGGCACTCATTGGAACCGGCGGCACGCCGGGCGTGGTG
>DATMUN010000091.1:0-6231 GCA_035563895.1 Occallatibacter sp.
CGTATCCCAGCCCCTCGCGCTGCTGCTCGGCCTTCTGGATAAACTGCGCCATCTCATCGACAGTCTTCACACGAGCCCGGTGGAGATTCACACGAAATCCCAGTGCAGTCAGCGCATCCAGCGTCGCACCCTGTCCTGCCTGTAGATACTCCCCATCGATCAGCAGGAAATACGCAAAGAACACCAGTCCTCGCCGTGCCACCAGGCTCGGGTCCAGCGTTCGCACCGCACCCGCCGCCGAGTTCCGCGGATTTACAAACGGCGCCAGCCCCTCACGCTCACGCTCCTCGTTCGTGCGCTCGAACGCTGCCTGCGGCATCACCACCTCGCCGCGTACCTCCAGCGTCTGCGGCGCACCCGCCTTCTTCAGCGTGGCAGCAGAGATCGCAATCGGTACACTGCGAATCGTCCGCACGTTCGACGTTACATCCTCTCCCACCTGCCCATCGCCACGCGTCACACCGCGCACCAGCCGCGCACCGCCATCTTCCGCAGGCTCATAGTGCAGGGCAATGCTCAACCCATCCAGCTTCAGCTCCGCTACATATTCGATCTGAATTTGATTTGCACGTCTCTCGACTTCTTTCTCGACGGCATCATCGCCTATCTCTTTAGGCGCATCGCTCGTGGTGGGGTTTGAGTCGAATTCCTCTACGCCCAAACCCCTAGGAACAAGCAGAGTACGTAGGCGACGGTCCCAAACTCCTAGCTCTTCGATGGAATAGGCGTTGTTAAGGCTCAGCATCGGCCGCGAGTGCGTCACCTTCTGGAATCCCTCCTCCGGTCGCCCACCAACACGCTGCGTCGGCGAGTCCGCCGAAAGCAGTTCAGGGTGCTCAACCTCCAGTCCCTTCAGTTCGTTCATCAGCGCGTCGTACTCCGCGTCCGAGACCTCCGGCGCGTCCATCACGTAATACAGGTGCTCATGCCGCCGCAGCTCCGCGCGCAACTCCTCCACACGCGCCGTAGCCTTTTCCGGGGCCGTCTTCCGGTGCTCACTCATGCAGCCGATTATAGGTGTGTCGGCGCACTAGTCTCAGCAGTGTCCGTGCCCCACGGTGTATCGTGAAATCGAGCTATGGAGCCCGTCACGCACTTCCTTACCGGCGCCTGCCTCGGCCGCGCCGGACTCAACCGCAAGTCCCGTTACGTCACGCTCGCCGCCGTCTTGGCCGCTGAGGCCGCCGACATCGACGTCCTCTGGTCCTTCACTGGTCCCGTTGAAGAGCTCAAGCGCCATCGCGGCATCACCCACACCTTTATCGCCGTGCCCCTCGTCGCCGCTGCCGCCGTCGGCGTGGTCGTCCTCTGGCATCTCTGGAGAGGCAGCCGCAAGCCCGGCGCGCAGCCGGTCAGCTGGCCCTGGGTCTACGCCGCCGCCTTGATCTCTGCACTCAGCCATATCTTGCTCGACTGGACCAATAACTACGGTGTCCGCCCGTTCTTCCCGTTCAATCCACGCTGGTACGCCGGTTCCTTCGTCTTCATCGCCGAGCCGGCCCTTTGGGCGCTTCTCTTCGCCGCCATCCTCATGCCGTGGCTCCTAGGACTCACTGACCGCGAGATCGGCGCACGCCGCCCCGCCTTTCGTGGCCGCGGCTGGGCCATCTTTGCCCTCATAGGCATGGTCTCGCTTTGGACATGGCGCTGGGTCGAGCACGCCCGCGCACTCGACCTGCTCCAGACCACTCAGGTCACCTCCGTTCCCGCGCTGCGCACCGCCGCCGAACCGTACCCATTCAACCCGTTTCGCTGGCACGTCATCCTTGAGACGCCCACCTACTTCCAAACCGCCGAGATCGACACCCACGCGGACCAGATCGACTCCGACTCCCGTGCGGACGTGCTCTACAAGCCTGCACAGACCCCAGCCGTCCAGGCCGCCAAACAAACCCCGCTCGGCCAGGTCTACCTCGACTGGGGTACTTGGGCCGTCGTCCACGACATCGGCCAGACGCCCGTCGCGGGCCTGGATCCCCCCGACCTCCCCAAAGGCCGCGCGTGGACGACCGTACAGTTCAGCGACCTCCGCTTCAGCTACAACTTCATCGGCTCCGGCCAATCCACCGGGCGCCCTCCGCTCTCCGGCTACGTCTACATCATCGATGGCGCTGAAGACGCAGGCGAAATCCTCAACGGCCGCGCGCAGAAGTAGCTCCCTCTGCTCAAATCGGCACGCCAATTTCGATTGTCAAAAGCTATCGACACAATTAATAAGATCATTCATCTGAATCGCTCCAACCCTCCTATACTGATCCCGCTGGCGAGTGCATCAAGTTGCGCTCGCCTGGAGGAGCATCATGTCGAATGAAGCGAAGTGCCCGTTCTCGGGTGGCGCGCTCAGCCACACATCGGCTGGCGCAAAGGGCAACCGGGACTGGTGGCCAGAGCAGCTCAACCTCTCCATCCTGCATCAGCAATCTTCCCTCTCCAACCCTATGGGCGAGGAGTTCAACTACCGCGAAGAATTCAAAACCCTCGATCTGAATGCTGTGGTTCGCGATCTCAACGCCCTCATGACCGATTCGCAGGACTGGTGGCCAGCCGACTTCGGCCACTACGGCGGTCTCTTCATTCGCATGGCCTGGCACAGCGCCGGCACCTATCGCACCGGCGATGGCCGCGGCGGCGCAGGCTCCGGCCAGCAGCGTTTCGCTCCGCTCAACAGCTGGCCTGACAATGTCAATCTCGACAAGGCCCGCCGCTTGCTCTGGCCCATCAAGCAGAAGTACGGCCGCAAGCTCTCCTGGGCCGACCTCATGATCCTCGCCGGCAACGTCGCTCTCGAGTCCATGGGCTTCAAGACCTTCGGCTTCGGCGGTGGCCGTGCGGATATCTGGGAGCCGGAACAGGATGTCGATTGGGGTCCGGAGACCGCCTGGCTCGGCGACAAGCGCTACTCCGGCGACCGTGATCTCGCCAATCCCCTCGCCGCCGTTCAAATGGGCCTCATCTACGTCAATCCCGAGGGCCCCAACGGCAACCCCGATCCCATCGCCGCCGCGCGCGACATCCGCGAGACCTTCGCCCGCATGGCCATGAACGACGAAGAGACCGTCGCCCTCATCGCCGGTGGCCACACCTTCGGCAAGACCCACGGCGCTGGCCCAGCCACCCACGTCGGAGCCGAGCCAGAAGCCGCGTCCATCGAGGAGCAGGGCCTCGGTTGGCACAGCAGCTTCGGTGCCGGCAAGGGAAGCGACGCTATCGGCAGTGGCCTGGAGGTTACATGGACCAAGACGCCCACCAAGTGGAGCAACAACTTCTTCGAGAACCTCTTTGGCTACGAGTGGGAGCTAACCAAGAGCCCCGCTGGTGCGCACCAGTGGAAACCCAAGGGTGACGCAGGCGCGGGCCTCATTCCTGACGCGCATGATCCGTCGAAGAGCCACGCTCCCGCGATGCTCACCACTGACCTCTCGCTGCGCTTCGATCCCGCGTATGAGAAGATCTCGCGCCGCTTCCTCGAGCATCCTGACGAGCTTGCCGACGCCTTCGCCCGTGCGTGGTTCAAGCTCACACATCGCGACATGGGCCCTATCTCTCGCTACCTCGGCCCACTCGTTCCCAAGGAGCAGTTGATCTGGCAGGACCCTATCCCCGCCGTCGACCACGACCTCATCGACGACAACGATGCCGAAGCGCTCAAGGCCAAGGTCCTCGCCTCCGGCCTGTCCATCTCTCAGCTCGTTTCCACTGCATGGGCCTCCGCAGCCTCCTTCCGCGGCAGCGACAAGCGCGGCGGTGCAAACGGCGCACGCATTCGTCTCGCTCCGCAAAAGGACTGGGAAGCCAACCAGCCCGCTGAACTCGCCGCAGTGGTTGCAAAGCTCGAATCCATCCAGAAGGGGTTCAACGCGACGCAGACGGGAGGCAAGAAGATTTCCCTCGCCGACCTCATTATCCTCGCAGGCAACGCCGCCGTTGAGGCTGCCGCTAGCAAGGCCGGTCACGACGTGAAGGCCCCCTTCGCGCCGGGCCGTACCGACGCCTCACAGCAGCAGACCGACACGGATTCCTTCGCTGTGCTCGAGCCCAAGGCAGACGGCTTCCGCAACTACGCGCAGAAAGGCCTGGAGAAGTATGCTGCTCATCTGCTCATTGACAAGGCGCAGCTCCTCACGCTTACCGCGCCGGAGATGACCGCGCTCATCGGCGGTCTGCGCGTTCTCGGCGCCAACTACGGCCATACCAAACACGGCGTCTTCACCAGCCGTACTGAAACCCTCACCAACGACTTCTTCGTCAACCTGCTCGACATGGGCAGCAGTTGGCAGAAGTCCGCAACCGACGAAAGCGTCCTCGAGGGCCGTGATCGCAAGACCGGCCAGCTCAAGTGGACCGGCACCCTCGCCGATCTCGTCTTTGGCTCCAACTCGCAGCTCCGCGCCCTCGCCGAGGTCTACGCCAGCAGCGACGCACAGCAGACCTTCGTCGAGGACTTCGTTGCCGCCTGGACCAAGGTCATGAACCTAGACCGCTTCGACCTCGCCTGATCGCCGCGCGAAAGCCTGAAGCCGTTTGCCACAAACATCATCCTTCCGTGATCCGGGTACATCGCGCAGGCCCGCTCACGGAAGGATGAACTGTTTCGTGCGCAACCTTCCTGTTCACAGCTGCCGGGTCCCCTCGGTCCCTCCCATTTGGGAACCGGGAAAAGCAAGCCCCAACCCCGCCACGACAAATCATTGCTCAGTCACGTCTACCCCGCGAGCGATCAGCGAGCAGCACGCCGCACCGCAGGTGCCGTTTACACTATCGGAACCACCTCCGCTCCAGAGGTCCGATACGCAATGCAATTCTCCGATATGCACTACTTCCCATTGGACTGGCCGTTTCTCCTGGCCCTCTTCCTGCTGTTCTCGTTTCTGGTCGCGCTCATCGAGTTCAGAATCCTGCATTATGCCTACGAGCGCATGGGTATCTCGTCCCGCGCCGCATTTTGGATTTTGCTCTTCACCCTGCTCGGCAGCTCCATTAACATCCCTCTCGTCGAGCTCCCGCCGGAGAAAGTAGTCTCCGGAACGGTTGTTCATCATCACGGCATGCGCTACGTTGTCCCCTCCGTGCATCACTGGCCCGCCACTGTGCTGGCCATCAACGTCGGCGGCGCGCTCATCCCCATCTTGTTGTCCCTGTATCTCGCCTTCAATAATCGCCTCGTGGCCAAGTCAGTCCTTGCCATCGTGGCCGTGGCGTTGATCACGCATTCTCTCGCACAGCCTGTACGAGGCGTTGGCATCACCGTGCCCATCTTCATCCCGTTCATCAGCGCCGTCATCTGCGCGCTCATCCTGTCCTGGCGGCAAGCCGGCCCTCTCGCCTACATCGGCGGCAGCATGGGTACACTCCTCGGAGCAGACCTGATGAACTTGAGCAAGGTTCGCGGTCTCGGCGCCCCCGTCGCATCCATCGGCGGTGCCGGCACTTTCGACGGAGTATTCCTCGTTGGCATCGCCGCGGTCCTGCTCGCCTCTCTCATCCAACCACGTCCTCAGCCGCGCCAGGTCATCTGGTAGCAGAGCCACGCGCGCACACCGCATCCGTCAGCGTTCTGTTCCGCCCCTCAAGTACCATTCACGTGATAGCCAATCACAAGTCTCAGAGGCCTGAATGCCGAATCTCGAAATGCAAATCCACCTGGCCACAGCGGACGACGCGCAAGCGCTTTCTCGTTTCTCAGCCCGTCTTTTTCCGCTCGGATGCCCGGCCAACACTCGGCCTGAAGACCTTGCCGACTACATCGATCGAGAGCTCACGCCGGAGAAATTCCTCAGCCTGCTCGCGGATGAGCAGATCGCGATCCTGATCGTCAAAATCGCAAACTCGCTTGCCGGTTTTGCTCTTATCGCGCGTGGCGCCTTTGCTCCAGATGCGCAATCACTCGGCGAAGTCGAGCTTCGCAAGTTCTACGTCGACCCTCTGTATCATGGTCAAGGCATAGCCAACGCTCTCATGCAGAGCGTGCTCCAAAGTGTGCAGGACGCTGGCGCGCTCTGGCTCAGTGTCTTCTCTGGTAATCCGCGCGCCATCGCCTTCTACCAGCGTTGGGGTTTTCGCGTCACCGGTTCGCGCATTTTTCTCGTCGGCACTGACGAACAAAAAGACTACCTGATGCAGCGCAAAGCTGCTCAAAGCGCAAAGGAAAATTCGTAATGCAGGTGAGCGGCTCGGTCATCATTCCACTTGTCATGATCATCGGCGGCGGCGTGCTCTATCACGTTTCGCAGA
>DATMUN010000092.1:0-3162 GCA_035563895.1 Occallatibacter sp.
TCAGGCATCTTCGCGAGCCTCAGCGTGGCTTGCCGGACAACTTGCCGATCTCAAAGACAAGGTTACGACGAGCCAACAGAAGGTAGAGGAATTTCAGCGTGAGTCCGGCCTGACGGGCATGACACTCACTCCTGGAACAAATGGTGAGGGCAGTCCAGCTGTGGCGCCCTCCTCCGACAACGTACCGCTTGAACGATTGCTGCAACTGAACCGTGACCTGACGAGCGCCGAAGTGACGAGGATTGCAAAAGAAGCGATCTATCGTATGGCGGAAACTCAGGATCCCGACGTTGTGTTGGGCGTTGGCTCGAGCCAGCTTGCAAGCGAAGCTGGATCTTCGTCGCCGATGGCGCCGGGAAGCCAGGATCTGCTGCTGCTGCAGCAATTACGCCAGCAAGAGGCGCAGATCAAGGTGCAGATGGCTGCGTCGAGTTCCAAGTATGGCGCGAAAAACCCTGCGATGATCCAGCTGCGTGATCAGTATGACGCGCTCGATACGCAGATCAAGGCGGAGCTGAATCGAATCCGTACGCGAGCGAAGAACGATCTGGATTTGGCGACGCTGGCGGAGGAGGGAATTCGCAAGCAAATTGCCGAGCAGGAACAAGAAGTGAACAAGGTGAATGCAAAGGCAGATGAATTGATACTGCTGCAAGAGGAGGCGCTTTCGAATCGCGAGATCTATCAGGATCTTTACACCAAATTGGAAGAGGCCAGCGTAACGGCTGGAATTAAGGCATCGAATATTACGATTGTGAATCCTGGGCGCGCGCCATCGCGACCGTCGTGGCCTAAGCCAACCATGATGATCGGGTTAGGTGTAATGCTCGGCACGATTCTCGGTCTGGTGATCGCATTTCTTACAGATTACTTCGACGACTCAATCGCAGGACCGGAACAGGTTGAACAGATCACCTCAATTCCTGTGATTGGCGGTATTCCGGATTTCGAAGCAAAGCAGAGTATTGCGGGGCGATATGGACTGGCTGCGAGAACGCAAGAAGCAGAAACACCATCGAACGCATGGCTATTGCGAGCACCACGCTCGCACATTACGGAAGCCTATCGAACACTTCGGACGGCACTGTTGATGAGCCGGGCGCAGAACCCTCCGAGGACGATCCTGATCATGAGCGGATCGCCTGCGGAAGGTAAGTCAACAACGTGCTTGAACACTGCCGCAGCATTCGCGATGCAAGGTGGGAAGGTTCTCTACGTCGATGGCGATCTTCGAAAGGCACAGGCGCACCGGTTGTTTGGTTGCAGAAACGAGATTGGACTGAGCAATTGCCTGACAAGCGGGTTGGATTATCGAAGCGCTCTGCATACTTTTCCAGGGATCGAGACGCTCTCGCTGCTGCCTGCGGGGCCGCCTCCACCGAATCCATCGGAATTAGTTGGATCATCAAGCTTTGCAGGCCTGCTTGCTGAATTGAAGAAGGAATTTGACTATATCTTCATCGACAGTCCGCCTGTGCTCTATGTGACAGATGCGCAGATATTGTCGGCGCATGTGGATGGTTATGTGATGATTGTGCGCTCGGGAAAGACGACAAAGCGCGGGTTAATGCGAAGTGTGAAGCTTATGCAGACGGCAGGAGGAAACGCGCTGGGCATTGTGGTGAATGCAATCAACGCAACACAGGCATCGTACTCAGGTTATGCGTACTACGGAGGAGGCGGCTACTATGTGGACGAAGCGCGCTAGCAGATGGCTGATGTGGCGCTCACTTGCCGCACTAGCATGCATGATGGTTGCAGGAGCCGCGCCGATGGTGTCTCTGGCCCAGCAGGGAACTCCTGCTGTGACTGCGAACATCAGTGACCGTGGAGAGCAAGTGCAACGGCAGCCGCCTGCGGCGAACCCTTATGGATTGTCTCCTGTGCCGGAGGGATTCGAGGGGCTGCGGATTTCGCCTGGCTATTTGCTTTCGATGTCAATCTACGGCGTGCCTGAGATGGCGACGGAGCTTCGGGTTGATGCGAAGGGTTTTGTCACCGTTCCGCTGATTGGCGGCGTTCATATAGCAGGAGACACGCTGCCGCAAGCGCAGGAGAGCATTGCAAAGGCGCTTGATGAGCAGGAGATTCTGAAGAAGCCCCAGGTGCAGCTTGATGTGGTGCAGTATGCCTCGACGAGCGTGTCTGTGCTGGGCGAGGTGCACAGCCCCGGAAAAGTGCAGGTGCTCGCACCGGCGCCTCTTGGAGACGTGCTGGCTCTTGCTGGAGGTGAGACGATTGCGGCTGGAAAAGAGATAGAGATTCAACATATCGATGCTGACGGAAAAGCCACTGCGAGGCGCGTGGTGTATCAGCAAGGCAAAGATGAGGCCGTGCTGAGGAACACGATCGTAGAGCCTGGCGAGTCTGTGGTTGTGCAGAGGGCAGGGATCATCTACGTGCTGGGCGCGGTGAACAGGCCTGGCGGCTACCTGATGGTGGACGGCGGAGCGCTGAGTGTGGTGCAGGCTGTGTCGCTGGCTGGCGGGACGACGCTTCAGGCTTCGACGAAGTGGGCGGTCATCGTAAGACGGCAGGGTGACAGCTATGTGCAGTTCAAGGTGCAGCTGGACAAGATGCAGACAGGGCGGGCTACTCCTGTGCAGTTGGAGTGGAATGATGCGCTGTATGTGCCAGTAAGTTCGTGGAAGGCTGTGCTCGTGAATGGATCGAATGTGATCAGCGCGGCAACGTCTGCGAGCATCTATCGTGCGCCATAGGCTTGCAAAGCGACAGCTGCACTGTTGCTGCTGGAGGAATGAGGATTGAACCCGTTGCGTACACTGCGTTTTGCATGGGCGCGGCTGCAGGGACGTGCTGCACTGAGGGCGTCCGGCGTTATGTCGGGCGCAGGAGTCGACGCGATTGGGGCACCCATCGTCACGCGTTATCCGGGGAGCTCGATCACTCTTGGAGATCGGGTCGTATTGATTTCAAAGGAGTTCGCGACGGCTCTTGGAGTCAATCATGCGGTGGTGTTGAGGACTCTTGCGGATGGCGCTGAGATTTGGATTGCCAGCCGAGTTGGGATTTCTGGTGGAGCGATCTGCGCGGCACGGCGCGTGGAGATTGGAGAAGGGACGCTGCTGGGAGCGAATGTGACGATAGCCGATACGGATTTTCACTCGCTCGACCCGGAGAACAGAAGGGCGAAGATCGGAA
>DATMUN010000093.1:0-7262 GCA_035563895.1 Occallatibacter sp.
AAACCAATTCATCGAGATCGATCCAGATCGTGCGCCGGGTTCCCGCAGTCGCGCGGCTGCGCCTGAGATCATGGCGATACCGCCATGCCAAGCGTGTGCTGGATGTTACATCTGCGGCGATTTTGTTGGCGCTATTTGCGATTCCAGGTGCGGCAATTGCCGGTTTGGTGATGCTCACATCGGATGGCCCTGTTTTCTATCGCGAGCGGCGCATTGGTCGCTTCGGCCGTACGTTTGAAATTTGGAAGTTCCGCTCAATGTACGCCGATGCGGCTCGACGGGCGCACATTATGGATGCGCAAACTGGTGAGAAAGTTCTGGAGTGGCGGATGCACAAGAATGGACGAGATCCAAGGATCACGCCCATTGGCCGCTTCCTGCGCAAGTGGAGCATTGATGAGGTACCGCAGCTGATCAATGTGCTGCGCGGTGAGATGTCATTAATTGGCCCGAGGCCTATTGTGCAATCGGAAGCAGATTTCTACGGCGATCTTTTTGCGTATTACCTTGCAGTGACGCCGGGTCTCTCCGGCTTGTGGCAGGTATCGGGACGCAGCGATGTTGGGTATGACGAGCGTGCAGAGTTGGATGCTCGATACGTAAGTACCTGGAGCATAAGGTCGGACTTTTCGATCCTGCTTCGCACGCTTCCGGCGGTATTGGCCCGTAGGGGTGCTCACTAATAGGGCACTTCTACGCACTTCGATGCCCGTGCGGAGTCGAGGTGCTGAATCGAAGGCAGCTGAGCGGTCGCGCCATCTTGATACGGATAAGAGAGATTCTGTTGCGGCCTGTTGATCCATCCTTGAAAATAGAATCCATATGAATCAACGCGTTATCCTGTTTCTGGCGCTTTGTCTTCTCCCATGGACGTCTTCGCAAATACATGCGCAGACTACGAGCGGAACTGAATCCACGGACTATCAACTCAATTCATTGAATCCGTGCACAGATTCTCCGAACGGATCTGGAGACTATTGCGATCAGGATCAGGTGCAGGGCCAAGGCTCGTATTCGGATCAGCAGAATCAACTGCAGAATTCGATGGAGATTCAAGGGCAGGGGCAGTCGAACTCCTTGCAGAACGGCACAAGCCGGACGAGGCAACAAGGAACGACGGGAACTGGCCTAGAGAGTGCTCCGCTGCGCGGTACGACTCCCGGGCAGGCGCAGCTGCAGCAAATGAAGCCTGAGCCGCCGAGTGAGTTTCAGCGGTTCGTTGCGGCGACTACGGGGCAGATGCTTCCTGTCTATGGAGCTAAGCTGTTCAGCCGTGTGCCCACGACTTTTTCACCGAACGATCTTGCTCCTGTGACGCAGGATTATGTGATTGGTCCAGATGACGTGTTGCGCGTGCGCATCTGGGGCCAGATCAATTACAGCGACAATCTGCGCGTGGACCGCTCTGGCGATGTGTACCTGCCGCAGGTGGGTGCGATCCATGTTGCGGGCCTGCAGTTTTCAGCGCTGGATCAACAACTGCGCAAGGCGGTGGGGCGAATCTATCGGAATTTCGACCTGTCGGTGGATGTCGGCCAGATTCGGTCGATGCAGGTCTACGTGACTGGAGAGGCGCGCCGGCCTGGTGCGTATACGGTGAGTTCGCTCAGCACGCTGGTGAATGCATTGTTTGCCAGCGGCGGACCATCGGCTCAAGGCTCACTGCGCCATATTCAGCTGAAGAGAAATGGCGCGACAGTTACGGACTTTGATCTGTACGCGCTGTTGATTCAGGGGGACAAGTCAAAGGACGTTCGGTTGCTTCCGGAAGACGTTTTGTATATCCCTCCGGCGGGACCGCAGGTGGCGATCGTTGGGACGGTTCGCACGCCAGCTATCTATGAAGTACGCGAGAAGGAAACGATCGGTGATCTGATTGCGATGGCGGGAAAGCTTTCCGCGATGGCTTCAGATGCGCGGATTTCGCTGGAGCGCGTGGAAGGCCATGCGCTACGCCAGGCGATGGAGTTTTCGCTGAATACGGCGGGGCTGGCTCATCCGCTGGAAGACGGCGATATCCTGCGGGTGTATCCGATCCTGCCTGCGTACCAGAAAACGGTGACACTGCGTGGAAATGTCGCCAACCCGGGACGATTTGCGTGGGCGGAGGGGATGCATCTGACCGATCTGATCCCGGATCGCGACTCGCTCCAGAGCCGTGAGTACTGGTGGAAGCGAAGCAAGCTGGGATTGCCGACGCCGACATTTGAAGCAAGTCCCCGGCAGCAATTGCCGACACAGCAGGTTCAGGGGACAACCCACGGATCGCTAGCCGCGCAAGTGGAGAGCACTTCTTCAAATAGTTCAGATCAGCTCAACTCGGTTAACGCCACCAACACGCCGAATGATCCAAGTGCTTCTAATCAGGGCTATGGTTCGGAACGGCGGAAGAATGTGGTGGAACTTTCGGCTCCGGAGATCAATTGGGATTATGCAGTGATTGAGCGGGTAGATCCGGAGACGCTCAAGACATCGCTGGTGCCGTTCGATCTTGGTAAACTCGTGCTGCAGCATGACGCAAGCCAAAATCTGGCGCTGCAACCGGGCGATGTAATCACGATCTTTTCGCAGGACGATATCCATGTTCCGCGTGCAAGGCAGACTAAGTACGTCAACCTGGAAGGCGAGTTTGTTCATCCAGGCGTGTACAGTGTGGAGCCGGGCGACTCTCTGCGCGATCTGGTTCGACGCGCTGGGGGCTTTACAGCGGATGCCTACATTTACGGATCGGAGTTCACGCGAGTGTCGACGCGCATCCTGCAGCAGCAGCGGCTGGATGAGTATGTGCAGACGGTGCGGATGGAGGCAGAGCGCGGGACGCAGGCGCTTGCCATCGCTGGATCGACTTCCGGTGGCGGCAGCGAAGTGGCGGCATCGAAGGCGGCGGCGGACAGCCTGGTTAGCCGCCTGAGTCAGATTCGCGCGACGGGAAGGATCGTTCTGCAGTTCAGGCCGGAGACTGCGAGTGTGGGGCAGGTGCCAGCGATGAGTCTCGAGAATGGAGATAAGTTCATTGTGCCAGCCATGCCGGCAACAGTTAATGTTGTCGGGGCCGTGTACAACCAGAACTCATTCCTGTTCAAAAAGGGAGGAACGCTGGAGAAGTATCTGCAGCTCGCAGGCGGCCCGAATCGCAATGCAGACCGGCGCCACATCTTCCTGATTCGTGCGGACGGTTCGGTGGTGAGCAACTCTGAGCAGCATGGGATGGGATTGTGGTCCAGTTCGTTCAAGGGACTGCATCTAAATCCGGGTGACACGATTATTGTGCCGGACAAGACGTTGCGTCCGAATGCGCTGAGAGGTGTGATGGATTGGACGCAGGTCTTCTCGCAGCTTGCGCTAGGCGCGGCGGCGATTCACTCGTTCTAGTCAAAGACAGCGCGCATCCGGGCTGCCAACCAGGGCCAGCCCGGTGCGCCGCAATATGAAGCTGCTGCACGCGCGAAGGGGACAACTCCCGGTTGCGCATGGGGCAGAGCGCAGGGTGTGAGGATGAAGGTTCAGACGACGGCGATTCCAGATGTATTGATTCTCGAACCGGATGTTTTTGGTGACGAGAGGGGATTCTTTCTGGAGAGCTACAACGAGCGTGAGTTGCGCAAGGCTGGGATCGATGCGAACTTTGTGCAGGACAATCATTCGCGCTCGCGGGGCAATGTGCTGCGCGGGCTCCACTATCAGCTGACGCAGCCGCAGGGAAAGCTTGTTCGCGCAGTGCGCGGCCGTGTGTTCGATGTAGGCGTGGACATCCGACGGAGCTCACCGACATTTGGGAAGTGGGTGGGCGTGGAGTTGTCAGAGGAGAACAAGCGCATCTTCTGGCTGCCGCCCGGGATCGCGCATGGCTTTCTGGTGTTGTCGGAGTCGGCGGACTTTCTCTACAAAGCTACGGACTACTATGCGCCGCAGTCGGAGCGCTCGATCAAGTGGGACGATCCGGAGCTGGCGATTGCGTGGCCGCTGGTTGGCGAGCCGATTCTCTCATCCAAAGATCTGGCAGGTGTGCCGTTTGCGCAGGCCGAGGTCTTCGAAACGCTCTGAAGACGAGGCAAAGATGACGAAGGCCGGAATACTGATCCTTGGCAGGTCAGGACAGGTGGGATGGGAGCTGCAACGCACGCTGGCTTGCGCTGGAGAGATCACGGCGCTGGACCAGGGAGATGTTGATTTGTCCGCGCCGGATTCGATTCGCAGCGTGATCCAGTCGGCGCGGCCGGCAGTGATTGTGAACGCGGCGGCCTACACGGCAGTGGATAAAGCGGAGACAGACGCGGAGCTGGCGAAGGCGATCAATACGACGGCGCCGCAGGTGCTGGCGGAGGAAGCCAAGCGCGCGGGAAGCCTGCTGGTGCACTTCTCGACGGATTACGTGTTTGATGGGACGAAGGCTACGCCGTATGTGGAGACGGATGCGCCGAATCCGATCAACGTGTACGGCAGAACGAAGCTGGATGGCGATCGCGCGATTGAGACTGCGGGTGGCGAGCATCTGATCTTTCGGACTTCATGGGTGTTTGGCAAGCGTGGAAGGAATTTTTTGCTGACGGTGCTGAAGTTGGCAAAGGAACGGCCTGAGCTGCGCTTTGTGGACGATCAGCGCGGAGCACCGACGACGAGCGAGTGCATAGCACAGGCAGTTGCGGCAGTATTGGCGCAGGTGCGCGTAGGGGACGGATTCAGACTGGATGGGCGGAGTGGAATCTATAACCTGACGAACGCGGGGGAGACGACCTGGTGCGGCTTTGTGCGGGAGATTGTGAAGCAGGCGGAAGGGGCTTTCGGCGTGGGTTCGCCGAACGTGATTCCGATTGCATCGAGCGAGTACCCGGTGCCGGCGGCGCGTCCTGCGAACTCGCGACTGAATTGCGACAAGCTGGATGAGACGTTCGGCGTGCGTCTGCCCCGCTGGGATCATGCGCTTGGCCTGGTGCTGAATGGGCTGAAGGAGAGCGCGTCGGTTGTGGGCAGGCTCGCGTAAACCGCAGCGAGACGACAGGCAGCAGCGGAGCGGCAGGGATGATGACGAGGATGATTGTCAGAGGGCGACGAATCTTTGCTGCGGTGCTTTTCGTTGCGGGGATGTTGCCGCTTGCGGTGACGGCACAGGCAGGCAGCGCGGATGAGCAGGACGACGCGTGCGACGCGCAGGTGCGGGGATCTGCGTATCTTCCCGTTGACAGCTGGATCTATCCTGCGGTGCTGCGCCTGCATTCGCTGGGATATCTGGACACGGTGTTTGTGGGCATGCGGCCGTGGACGCGCGGCAGCGTGGAGCAGATGCTGAAGGAAGTCGGCGACAGGCTGCAGGCTGCGCCGGACAGTGCGGTGGCGGACGAGGCGCGGTCGATCTACAAGGCGCTGGTGTATGAGCTGCGCGCGAAGCCGGATGAAGAGTGCGCGCCGCGAGATGGATATGTGCATCTGGAGTCGGCGTACACGGTGGCGCGCGGGCTGAGCGGCACACCGCTGCACGACAGCTATCATCTGGGGTCGACGGTGGTGAACGATTATGGGCGTCCCTATGAGAATGGGCTGAACAGCTACAGCGGTGCAAGCGGATACGCGTCGGCGGGGCGCTATGTGCTGTATGTACGTGGGGAGTTCGAGGGAGCGCCTTCTGCGACGGGGTACTCGTCCACGCTGGCGGGGCAGCTGGCGGCGATCGATGGGACGACATACTTTCTGAACACGACGACGCCGATTCCTTATAACCAGCAGGCGACGATTCCTGCGGGGCCGCTGGGGAGCGTGGCGAAGGGACGCATTGTGGAGGCGTATGCCTCAGCGCGCGTGCTGAACCATGAGGTCTCATTCGGTAAGCAGGATGAGTGGCTAGGGCCGGGGCTGGGTGGCGGTATGGCGTACTCGAACAATGCGGAGAATATCTACTCGTTCCGCATTAACCGCGTCGATCCGCTGGCGATTCCGTTTCTTTCAAGGCTGGTGGGGCCGTTTCGTTATGACTTCATAGTGGGGTCGTTGAAGGGGCATGTCTATCCGAACGACCCGTGGATGCATCTGGAGCAGTTAAGCTTCAAGCCCTCGGAGAATCTGGAACTGGGTTTTGAGCGGACGGTGATCTGGGGCGGCAAGAATCACGAGCCGATTACACTGCATACGTTTCTGCGGAGCTTTTTCAGCGTTCTGAATACTACTTCGGCGGTGAAGAACAGTGCGCAGGACCCTGGGGCGCGATTCAGTGCGTTCTATTTTTCGTACCGACTGCCTTTTGTGCGTAACTGGTTGACGCTTTACTCGGATGCGGAGGCGCATGATGATGTGTCGCCGGCGTCGGCACCGCGCCGGGCGGCGTTCCGGCCGGGGTTGTACCTGTCGCACATGCCGGGGCTGGCAAAGCTGGATGTGCGGGCGGAGGCGGTGACAACGGACCCGCCGACTTCGCGCAGCAACGGCGGGCAGTTCAACTACTACGAGGCGATCCAGAAGCAGGGCTTTACGAACCAGGGCCAGATAATGGGCGACTGGATTGGACGCGAGGCCAAGGGCGGACAGGCGTGGATTACCTATCACCTGAGCGGTAACGAGTGGGCGCAGGTGAGCGTGCGGAATCAGAAGACACCGAAGGATTTCATCCCCGGGGGCACGACGCTGAACGACGTAAGCCTGCGAGTGGTGAAGCGGCTGGGGAAGGACCTGGAGCTGGACGGAAGCTTCGCGTACGAACGGTGGAAGGCCCCGATCTATATGCCGGGAGAGCAGACCGTTACGAACACCGCGGTGCGGCTGACGTGGTTCCCCGAGCGCAAGTTGCGCTGATCGTCCGGCAGAGACATCTAAGATAGACACCATGCAGCTATCGAAGGAATTGTGTGTCTTGCTGGTGTTGTTGGCGGGCGTGGCCGTGGCACAGAGGCCGGTGCCGGCGAATGTTGCGAAGGGGGATGCGCGGATTCAGGAAGCCGACCTGCGGCGTGACCTTACCTATATTGCGAGCGATCAACTGCAGGGACGCATGAGCCTGGAGCCGGGCGATGAGACGGCGGTGCGGTGGATTGCGGAGCAGTTTCGCGCGGCGGGACTGAAGCCGGCGGCGAAGGATGCGCATGAGCAGCCCAGTTTTCTGCAGGAGGTTCCGCTGATTCAGTACAGGGCGGATCGTGCGGAGTCTGCTGTGACGCTGCGGCGTGGAGGCAAGACGGCGGCGTGGAAGGCTCCGGATGCGACGGGGACATTTCGGCATGCGGTGGACCTGACGGCAGGTGTGGTGTTTGCCGGATACGGAATCACAGCGCCGGAAC
>DATMUN010000094.1:0-2498 GCA_035563895.1 Occallatibacter sp.
AACGGATACATCAGGTCCGGCCCCAGCGAGCAGTTCAGTCCAACCGACAGCGGCTTCACATGCCGCACCGCATTCCAGAAGGCCTCCGTCGTCTGCGCCGAAATGAGTGTTTCACCGCCGCGCCCCACCGCCGCGGAGATCATTACCGGCATCTCAATCCCGTCCGCATCAAATACCTCGCGGACCGCAACCAGAGCGGCCTTGGCATTCAGTGAGTCGAAGATCGTCTCCACCAGTAGCAGGTCAGATCCGCCCGCAATCAGCGCGCGTACCTGCTCCGTGTACGCCTGCTTCACCTGGTCGAAGGTCACCGAGCGGAACCCCGGGTCGTTCGCGTCGGGAGAATTCGACAGCGACACGGTTAGCGGCCCAATTGACCCCGCAACAAACCGCTGTCGCCCCGTCTCACTCGCCACGCGGTCTGCCCAGGTACGGCACAGGCGCGCCGACGCTACGTTGATATCCGTCGCCAGATTCTGCAACGCCGCATCGTTCACAATCCTGTCGTAGAACTCCGGATCCTTGCGCCCGCCTGTCTCGCGCGGGTCATCGACAAAGAACTCGCTCTGCGCAATCGAAGTCGCGCCAAACGTATTCGTCTCGATGATGTCTGCACCAGCTTCCAGAAATCGCCGATGAATGTCGCCGATCATCTCCGACTGCGTCAGGTTGAAGAGGTCTCCGTTGTTCAGCAGGTCCTTCTTCGCATCCTTGAAGCGCTCGCCGCGCATATCCGCTTCAGTCTTCCCATAGGTGCGGATCGTCGTGCCCATCGCGCCATCGATAATCGCAATGCGCTTCTTCAAAATGTCGTACAGGGGATGTTCGCGTGCCGTAGTCATCTCTTCTCGTTGATTCGCGCGCTTAACTCCGCGATTCAGATTCGGGAACCTATCAGAATCAAGCATATAGGACAGCCATCCGCACTCACTCACGAAAGCAGTGAACGGTCTAAACCCCGTACTGAAAGAAGAAAGCGCCACGTTCGGCTGAACATGGCGCTCGGGAATTACGGAAGTCTGTGACTTAACTTACTTCGCCGTCAGCGCCGCCACCGGCACCAACATGTCTTCCTTGCGCATCAGTAGTGTCGTCGCGTTGATCGAAGCCAGCTCAAACCCATGCCCATGCGTGATCGCATCCGTCGGGCAGGCCTCTACGCAATAGCCGCAGAAGATGCACCGGTTGTAGTCGATGTTGTAGACCTTGGCGTAGCGCTCCGACGAAGAGATGCGGTTCTCCTCGGTATTCTCATCGGCCTCAATGTAGATGCAGTTCGAGGGACAAGCCGCTGCGCACAGGAAGCACGCTACGCACTTCTCCAGGCCATTCTCGTCACGCTGCAGCACGTGCGCGCCGCGGTAGCGCTGCTGGAACACAGCGCCGCGGTTCGGCCCCGGGCCGTCAGGATAGTTCTCGACATGGGTAGGCGCGAACGTCTCGCGGAGCGTGATGCTCATGCCCTTCGCGATGCCGGCAAGGTTGCGCACAATCGACATAGGTTCAGTATACGATGAATCCGGAGGGTTCACGATGATCCGCAGAGTTTGGGCATTTGCCGCCGTTGCCGGCCTTTCCTTCGCATTTGCAACCGCCCGCGCGCAGGAGATGCCGCCGGACATGCACATGCACGAGATGCCGGGCAAGAAAGCTACCGCGCCCGCTGGCCCGCTCCACATCTCCTTTGCTGACAAGCACGCCGAGTGGTCCCCTGCCACGCTCGCGCCGCTGCCGCACGTCACCATTACCGTCTACAACGAGCACGCCAAGGCCAACCAGACCTTCACCGGCGTGCCTCTATCGGCGCTGCTGATTCAACTCGGCGTCCCCGAGTCGCCCCACGGCAAGGACTTCCGCCTCTACCTCGTCGCCGCCGGATCGGATGGCTACCAGGTCGTCTACTCCCTCGGTGAAGTCCTGCCCAGCGTCCACGACGGCACCGTCATCGTCGCCGATACACTCGACAGCAAACCCATCGACGCGAGCGGCCCGCTCCAGCTAGTTACGACTGGAGAGAAGCGGCCCGCACGCTGGGTACGCAACCTTGTCTCCATCGACGTGCGCTCGATCCAGTAAGAGCCAGACCGGCCCTCTAAAGCCCCGGCGCCGCGTGAAAGCGCCCGGGGCTTTCAACTGTTATTCCCGATGGAAGACCATGATATTCGGCTTCTCGCGACCTGGAATATGAACCGTCATCGTCAGTGTCCCGCCATCGGTAGAGACATTGATCTGCTGCGTATAGAGCGTCTTGCCGTTGATCTTGTCGACCCGCTCAACGGTTCTGGCATCGATACGATGTCCCGATGAAACGTAGCCCGCAGGCGCATTTGTTCCAGAGCCCGCATAATCCCTCCCGTCAAACCGCAGATTCTGGATGATCGTCCCAGCCGCATTGATGAAGGAGAGACCGTCCTCCATGTACGGCTTCACCTCGATCTCATAGGTTGTGTGCATCTCCTCATGGCCTGCCCGATAATTTGTACCAGCGAGATTGTTAG
>DATMUN010000095.1:0-3095 GCA_035563895.1 Occallatibacter sp.
GAGCCGCGAGCATGCCGCATGGGCGCTGAGTAACTTCGGCTTCAGTGTGGTGATTGCGCCGACGTTCGCTGACATCTTCTTTTCGAATGCGGGCAAGAACGGCATCGTGCTTGTGCGGCTGAGTGAGGAGCAGGTGGACGAGCTGCTGAAGAAGGCCGCGACAAAGCCAGGCTATCAGTTGACTGTCTCGCTCGAAGAGCAGACGGTGGCGGATGCCGAAGGCTTCAAGGCATCGTTCGAGATCGATTCTTTCCGCAAGTTCTGCCTGCTGGAAGGGCTTGACGATATCGGGCTGACACTGCGGCATGCAACAGAGCTGGATGCCTACGAAAAGCAGCACGACAACGCGAGTTGGCTGAAGGCTAAGGACTAGGCGCGCGCAACACAGACGGCCGCAGCAACGCGGCCGTCGCATCAAGCAACTGCATCAAGGAGACCATGATGGGGAGCAACGCACAGCAGCAGGGATCGAATGCGCATCTCACGACGCCCACCCGCCTGACCGGGGCAGAGATTGTGTGGGCCACGCTGGTTGGCGAGGGCGTTACGGACGTCTTCGGCTATCCGGGCGGAGCTATCCTGCCGGTCTACGATGCACTGCGGAAGTTCCCTATCCACCACACGCTGGTGCGTCACGAGCAGGGCGCTGCGCACATGGCTGACGGTTATGCGCGCGCGTCGGGCAAGGTGGGCGTGGCCATTGCAACGAGCGGGCCGGGCGCGACCAACCTCGTGACGGGTATTGCCACTGCGATGCTCGACTCGATTCCGGTTGTGTGCATCACGGGCAATGTGTCGAGCAAGGTGCTGGGCACGGACGCTTTCCAGGAAGTGGACATCACGGGCATCACGCTGCCGGTGACGAAGCACAACTTCCTTATCAACAAAGCAGAAGACATTGCGCCTGCGATCCGGCACGCGTTTCAGATTGCGCGCAGCGGGCGGCCCGGACCGGTGCTTGTCGACATTACGAAGGACGCGCAGCAGGCCTCGGCGATCTTCGACTTTGAGGCAGCGAAGCCGAAGCCGTATCGTCCGCACCCGATGCTGCATGTGCACGACGCTGACCTGAACAAGGCGGCGGAGCTGATTCGGAACGCAAAGCGGCCGGTGATTCTGGCGGGGCATGGCGTGTCGGAATCCGGCGCGATGGAGCAGGTGCGCACGCTGGCAGAGCGCACACAGATGCCGGTGGCGCTGACGCTGCTGGGTCTTGGCGTCTTCCCTGCTTCGCATCCGTTGAACCTGGGCATGATGGGAATGCACGGTGAGACGTGGGTGAACAATGCGATACAGGAAGCTGACCTTCTGATCGCCTGCGGCATGCGCTTTGACGATCGCGTGACGGGCACACTCTCAAGCTACGCACAGAAGGCGAAGAAGATTCACATTGAGATTGATCCAGCTGAGATCAACAAGAACGTGAAGGTGGATGTCGCGTTGGTTGGCGATCTGCGCGAGGTATTGGAAGAATTGTTGCCGCGCGTTGCGCATCGCGAAGACGGTGCATGGCTGAAAGCGATCGAGGCGAACAAGGGAACATCTGCTGTACGCGACATCAAGAATCTGCCGGACTCTGGCCACCTCTACGCGGCGCACGTTATCCACGATATCTGGCGCATGACCGGCGGCGACGCCATTGTTGTGACCGACGTGGGCCAGCACCAGATGTGGGAAGCGCAGTACTTCCACCACGAGAAGCCGCGCACGCTTGTCACTTCAGGCGGGCTGGGCACGATGGGCTTTGCACTGCCCGCGGCGATCGGCGCGAAGTTTGCATGTCCCGATAAGGAAGTGTGGGTGGTGGTGGGCGATGGCGGCTTCCAGATGACTTCTGCGGAGTTGTCGACGATCGCGCAGGAAGGCATCAAGATCAACATCGCGGTTATCAATAACGGCTATCTCGGCATGGTGCGCCAGTGGCAGGAGTTCTTCTACGAGCGCAACTACGAAGCGACACCGCTGGTGAGTCCTGACTTCGTGAAACTGGCCGATGCGCACGGAATTCCGGGGCGCGCCGTACGCAAGCGCAGCGAAGTGGAAGCGGCCGTTGGTGAAGCGCGCAGCACGAATGGTGCTTACCTGCTGAACTTCCTGGTGGAGCAGGAGGATGCGGTGTATCCGATGATTCCGGTTGGCTCTGCGCTGCACGAGATGATTCTCCGCCCGGAAAAGAGCCCACTCGTCGAAGGTCCTGAAGACAAATAGAGCGAACCAGGAGCAAGAGTTCATCATGCTGCACACATTTGTTGCATACGTGGAAGACCTGCCGGGCGTGCTGACGCGCGTGGCATCACTGTTTCGCCGGCTGAACATCAACATTACGTCTCTCTCAGTGGGCCGCAGCGAGCGGCCGGGGCTGTCGCGGCTTACGCTGGCGTGCGAGGCTTCGGGTGAAGCTGGACATCGCATCCGGGCCAGCCTGTTTAAACTGGAAAATGTTGTGGATGTAGACGACATTGCACAGGCACCAACGGTGACGCGCGAGTTGGCGCTGATCAAGGTGGCTGCGACGAAGGACACGCGCTCGGCGGTGTTCGAGCTGGCTGAAGTATTCCGCGCGCGGATTGTCGATCTCACCTCAGAGTCGCTGGTGATCGAGATGACCGGCGTGGAAAGCAAGATTGAAGGGCTCATTCAGATTCTGCAGGAGGGCGATAACGCAATCCTGGAGATCTGCCGCAGCGGCAAGATGACGATGCGCCGTGGACACCACACCAGCCGCGTGTTGCGCGCGATGGGCGCCGGCGAAGACAACGAGCCGGAAGCCGGGCCGGTGGACATTACACCGGACGGCGCAGTGATTGAGCCCAAGTAGTTTGTTTATCCGAAAACTTTAACCCCGTACGCAAAGGAAGAAATCGAGAACATCATGGCAAAGACTTACTACGATCACGCCGCCGACCTTACGCTCATCCAGGCCAAGAAGGTCGCCATCATTGGATACGGCTCGCAGGGGCATGCTCATGCCCTCAACCTGAAGGACTCGGGTGTGCAGGTGAAGGTGGGCCTGGCAGCTGACTCCAAGTCCATTGCCAAGGCGCAGAAGGCTGGCCTTGAGGTTGACACGGTTGCCAACGCGACCAAGTGGGCCG
>DATMUN010000096.1:0-3847 GCA_035563895.1 Occallatibacter sp.
CCAGCCGGTACGGCGTGCACCTGATCGGCGAAGGCGTTCACGCTGTCTACTGGCTTGCGGTTGACCTCCAGGATGAGGTCGCCCTGGGTGAGGCCGGCGTCATCGGCGGGGCTGCCGGGGCGCACGTTGTCCACCACTACACCTTTGGTGTTCTCTGGCGCGCGGAGCTGCGAACGCAGGTCGGGCGAAAGGTTCTCGACCGTCAGACCGAGCTTGCCCTTCTTTGCGTCGCCGCTCTTGTCGTTGCTGGCGGTCTCGGTGTTCTTTTGGTACTCGCCGACGGTGAGCTTGACGGTCTCCGGCTTGCCGTCGCGAATCACGCCGAGCGAGATCACATTGCCTGGTGCGATCTGCGAGACGGCCACCTGCAGGAAGCTGCCGTTGACGATCTTCTTGCCGTCGATCTCGCGCAGAACGTCACCCTGCTTCAGACCAGCCTTGTCTGCGGGAGAGCCGGGTGCTACCTGCGCTACCAGTGCGCCAGCGGCATCCGGCAGATTGAAGAACGATGAGTTTTCAGGCGTTACGTCGTTCATGCTGATGCCCAGGTAGCCGTGTTGCACCTTGCCGGTCTTGATCAGCGACTCGGCTGAGGCGCGCGCAATCTGCGAGGGGATGGCGAAGCCCGCACCGGCGAAGGAGCCTGAGCCCGAGATGATGAAGGTGTTGATGCCGATCAGCTCGCCGTGCGAGTTCACCAGCGGGCCGCCGGAGTTGCCGGGGTTGATGGCCGCGTCCGTCTGGATGAAAGCGCCCGGCTTGCGCGGGTCGTCTGTGTAGGGGTTGGGCCGGTTGAGCGCGCTCACAATGCCGCGCGTGACTGAGAACTGGAAGTAGCCGAAGGGGCTGCCGAAGGCCAGCACGGTCTGCCCGGGATGCAGCTTGGTGGAGTCGCCCCACGCGATGGTGGGCAGGTTTTTACCGTCGATCTTGATTACGGCGAGGTCGTTGAGCGGGTCGGCACCGACGAGCCTGGCTGGCAGGCTGCGCTGATCGTCGAGCTTTACGTAAATCTTGGTGGCGCTATCGACTACGTGGTTGTTGGTCAGGATATAGCCGTCCGGCGTGAGGATGACGCCGGAGCCGATGCCACGCTGCACCTGGCGCTGCTGCGGCATCTGGCCGTGGCCCTGCGGCCCGAAGAAGAAGCGGAACGCGGGCGGGATACCTTGCATGCCCTGGTCCTGCCCCTGATCTTGTCCCTGGCTGTCGTCGTCGCTGCTGTCGTCCGATCCTTGCGCGTGGGCGCTGGGGTCCGCGGTAACGGAGACGCTGACCACGGCAGGCGTGACCTTGGCTGCGACGGCCTCAACAGCGTTGTCGAGGGCAGTCAGGGCTGATACGCTCTGATCGTCAAGCGGCGCGGCAGAGCTGAGCGGATCAGCCGCAGAGGCTGCATGGACCTGCGTGTGGTTGAAGAAGACGAGGCCGCCGGCCAGAAGCGCCAGAGTACCCGTGGCAGGTAGTGCGACCCTCTTAAGCCGGGCAATTAAAGAATTAGTTGGTGCGGTCATTATTTCACTCCGTAGGTGCATGCGTTGATTAGAGTTGGAGAACGAGCCAGCCGTCGCCAACTGGGACGGCGGTGAAGTGATTGGTGTGTGAACTTGGCGGCACTACCCGAAGGATCAGCTGGGTGACGCGGATGCGCGGGTTGGGCTGCGCGGGAATGACGGCGTCAGCTCCGTCGTAGTCCGCCGAGAGCTGGGAATTGGCGCGGGCAGGCGGGAGCTGCTCATACGACGTGAATACGACGAACTGCTCCGGTTGCTGCACGGCTGGACGGGTCTGGGCGCGAAGCGTGGCCAGTTGCTCGGGCTGCGTGGCGGGAACTGTTTTCAGCTGATGCACGCGCGCTCGATGTGTCGTTGGCGCAGGTGCGTGTGCGGAGACTAGCTGCGGTTGAGCCGTGACGGCGGCGAGTTGCTGCTGCGCGGGCGACGAACTTGGCGCGACGAAGGCGACGAGCTGCGGGCACTGGGCCAGGCCGAAGGAAACGGCAGCAAGGGCGCAGGCGAGGGAGCCCAGGAGTGCAGCGGCGGCGACGGGCGGCAGTGTGCGGGCTCCGCGGAGGATGGTGTGGACTCGGTCGACGAGCTCGGGGCGGCGCTCGAAGGCGCCTAGCGAGAGGGCGGCGGCGCGGCGGGTGAGTCCGCGCTCGGCGAGCGAGGCGAGGCAGGCGGCGTAGGCGCGCGGTGCGCGTGTGATGCGGACAACGGCTTCATCGCAGGCCATTTCGCGTTCGCGGCTCAGGCGGCGATCGATGATGTGCAGCGCGGGGCTGAGCGGGAAGGCTGCGAGGGTGAGTTTTTGCGTGAGGTTGGACCAGTCGTCGTGGCGGTGGAGATGCTGCACCTCGTGGAGCACGACCTGCTCGAGCTCGGCCTGTGTGAGCTGCGGGAAGAGCCACGCGGGAATGAGCACGCGGGGCGCGAAGAAGCCGATGACGCTGGGGCGGTCGATGGCGTCGCTGACGCAGATTTCGAAGCGGCGACCGCGCACCAGCTGCGGCAGATCGACGGGCCGTGCAGAGCGCCAGAGGCGGCTGAGCTGAACGGTGTGGATGCCGAGGCTAACGAGGCGAGCTGATGAGGCGGTGAGCCAGAGCGCAACGAGGGCGAGTGACCAGCGCGGGTCGAGCTCGAGCCATGCGTGCGGAGCGGCAGCGGGGAAGCCGGAAGAAACAGGCGCAGGCGCGGCGAAATGCGCGACGAGCTCAGGAACGAAAGGCAGTGCAGCCGCTGCGGCGAATCCGGCGGCCCAGACGACAAAGCGAAGCGACGCAGACAGGCGCGGAGCGAGGCGTAGAGCGAGCGCCAGAAGCGCGGCTACGGCTAGGCCCTGCCATAGGGCGCGGACGGCGATGGGTGCGGCTACGGCAGTGAAGTCGGCGAAGGGCTGCATTAAGCGTGCTCCTTCGCGGGCTCGGGATCGGGCTCTGCGTTGGCGATGGCTTCGCGCAGGCGTGCCAGTTCATGCGGAGTGACGCCGTCGTCAAGGAGCGAGAGAAGGAGCTGCTCGCGGGAGTTGCCGAAGAAGCGGCTGAGGACGTGACGGACCTCGGAGCGGGAGGCCTCGAGCTCGGCCACGCTGGGGCTGTAGATGAAGGCACGGCCCTCCTGGCGATGAGCGACGTAGCCCTTTTGTTCGAGGATGCGTACGGTGGTGAGCACGGAGTTGTAGGCGAGCGGCTCGTCGGCGGGGAGGGCGGCGACGATGTCGTTGACGGCGGACTCTCCGCGGCGCCAGAGGATCTTCATGATGCGGAGTTCGGCTTCGGTCAGCGTGTTGGAGCGTTTCGGCGGCATCGCTTACTTCTACTTCCATAGACGCAGCAACTAAGGAATTAGTTAGCCGGGTGGCGCGATTTTTTGAGGTTTTTGCTTAAGCCGATATTTTTGTTTGGATTAGGCGTGGATTCGTGTTGGTGGAGGAAGGTTGTGCGTGCGGCGGGATGAGCGGGGAAAGGTGGACCGGTTGGCGCTGGCAAATTGTGCTACGTAGCACAATTTAAAACGGATAGGGGGTGGGGATTGCGTGAACCGTGCCCGGATCCAGTGTACGCGGAGCGGGGGTAATTTTCTGCAAAATTGGCACGGATTTTTTGTGGAGGGAGCGCGGTGCGGGCGGCGACTTGCGGGTTGCACCGGCGGTGGGGCAGAGGCTGTGGAAAAGCCGGGGGGGAGGGGGGTACCCCTTTGGCTGGGTTCTGGGAACGTGGTGGGTGGAGTTTCCCCTTGAGGGTATTGTGCGCTGGGTGGGAGTAATTTTATGCAAAGTCGGTGGGCTTTGATTCCCGGTCCCCAAAGGCGAGGGATCGGGGCACCATTTGTGGAGTTCAGGATTG
>DATMUN010000097.1:0-2858 GCA_035563895.1 Occallatibacter sp.
AGAAAAAACGCCAGCAATCCCAGCGTCTGCCCCGGCGTCCTACGGTCGGCAAAAAACAGCCGCCGAAACGTGCTCGCGCGCGCCAACACACTGGCGGTGGACGCCACCACGCCCAGTTTCACCAGCAAATTGATGAGGATGAGCTTATCCGTCACCCCCTCAATGTATCGCGCAGCCGCTTCCTACATCCAATCCTTTAGCTGTGTCTCGCCGCTTCACCCTGTGTGACGGCCAACGCTGCTCAAGATTTCAGCCAAAGTAGAATATGCACATGGGTTTTGAAAGCGTCACCAAAGTAGCCGAAGCCGAGTTCCCCACCCGCTGGGGCGACTTCCGTATCCTCGGCTTTGAAGGCGTCCTTCCCGCGCCGCGCCCGTGCTGTGAGCACGCCACTCCAGGCAAGCCGGTCGAAGGTCTCGTGGCCCTCGTCATGGGCGATATCCACGCCGCCACGCCGCTCGTCCGCATTCACTCGCAGTGCCTCACCGGCGACGTCTTCGGCTCGCTCCGTTGCGACTGCCGCCTGCAGCTCGAGCTCGCCCTGCGCAAAATCTCCGCCGAGGGCTCCGGCATCCTCCTCTACGAGCAGCAGGAGGGCCGCGGCATCGGCCTCATGGCCAAGTTGAAAGCCTACCAGCTGCAGGACCAGGGCCTCGACACCGTCGAAGCCAACGTCGAGCTCGGCTTTGCGCCCGACTGCCGCGAGTACGAGCTTCCCGCCGAAGTCCTCAAGCAGCTCGGCGTCTCGCAGGTCCGCCTCATCACCAACAACCCCGAGAAGGTAGCCGCACTCGAGTCCGCAGGCATCACCGTCACCGAGCGCATCTCCGCCGAGGTCGAGCCGCAGGAGACCTTCGAGCGCTACCTCAAGACCAAAGTCGAAAAGATGGGCCACCTCATCGACAACGTCGACGCGCCCAACCCCGTCAGCTAAAAGCCTTCAGCAGACGAAAGTCGGGTGCCCCCGGTCCCTCGCCTTTGGGGACCGGGGATTCCCAATAAACCAGAGCCCGCCGCGCCTCCCGCGCAGCGGGCTCCTCTTCGATCCGGGCTATTCGTCAGCTGGGCAAACTCGGGAGCCGCCGACCTTTCATGCCGACCCCGTGTTCGCTCTACGGATAGATCCCCCGGATCTTCACCGCTTCAGCCACGCGTCCAATGCCCAGCATGTTCGCCGCAATCCGCATCGGCACTGCGCGCTCTTCGTGAATCTTCAGCACGTCGCGGAATGAGGTCTTCATCACCCGCTCCAACCGGCTGTAGACATCCTGCGCCTCCCAGAATAGGTGCTGCTCATCCTGCACCCACTCAAAGTAGCTCACCGTCACGCCGCCTGCGTTGCACAGAATGTCCGGAATCAGGAATACGCCCTTGGCGTCCAGAATGCGATCCGCCGCCGGAGTCACCGGCCCGTTCGCCGCCTCGGCCACAATCCGCGCGCGCACATTCGCCGCGTTCTCCGCGTGGATCGTGTTCTCCAGCGCCGCCGGCACCAGAATGTCGCACTCCAGCGCCAGCAGCTCTTCCGGCTTGATCATCTCCGCCTCCGGGAACCCCGCCACTTTGCCCGTCAGCGCCTTCAGGTGCATCAGGTTCGGAACGTCGAGCCCGCGCGGGTTGTACACGCACCCCGTCGAGTCGCTCACCGCGATCACCTTCGCGCTCGTCTCGTGCAGCAGCTGCGCTGCAATCGAGCCCGCGTTGCCAAAGCCCTGCACCACTACGCGCGCGCCCTTCAGCGGCATCATCAGGTGCTCGCACGCGCACTGGATCGTGTAGAACACGCCGCGTCCTGTCGCCTCATTGCGGCCCAGCGAGCCGCCCAGCGAGATCGGCTTGCCCGTCACCACACCCGGAATCGGATACCCCTTCGTCATGCTGTAGGTATCCATAATCCACGCCATCGTCTGCGAGTTCGTGTACACATCCGGCGCAGGAATATCCTGCTCTGGCCCGATCAGCGGCAGAATCGCGCTCGTATAGCGCCGCGTCATCCGCTCCAGCTCGCCCTGCGACATGTGCTTCGGATCGCAGGTCACGCCGCCCTTCGCGCCGCCAAAGGGAATGTTCACCACCGCGCACTTCCACGTCATCCACGTGGCCAGCGCCTTCACCTCGTCCAGCGTCACCTGCGGATGGAAGCGAATGCCTCCCTTCGCCGGTCCGCGCACGGAGCTATGCTGCACTCGGTATGCTTCGAAACGCCGGATATGCCCGTCATCCATGCGCACGGGAACCGTAACCATGAGCACGCGCTCCGGGTACTTGATCATCTCCCGCACGTCGTTATCCAGCTCTAATGCATTCGCTGCTGCGTCGAAGTTCTCGATCGCCACGTCGTACGCATTTCCTGTCATCTTCGCTGTGAGCATACTTCGCCCCTCCTTGCTGCGAGCGCAGCGGGCGATCCATGCCGTCTGCGGGCTTCATTGTCGGCTCGTCAGGCGGGCTGATCCGTCATCCCCGCGCTCCATCGTGCAGCGCATACCTCAATCTCGCGCCGCGTTCGATCTCTTCCCCGACGATTCCTTCGCGCTCAGTCACCCAGCGCGCAGCTCGCCTCCATGCGCGCTTCGCGCGCCAGCGCACGCCCGCGTTCCAGCGCACGCTCATCCAACTCCACCCACTTCGGATTCTTCACCAGCCGCTTCAGCGCAGCATCCACGCTCGCCTGCGGCAGCTTCTCTGCAATCTCCAGCAGCGCGCCCAGCATCACCATGTTGGCCGCGCGCGCATCGCCCAGCTCATGCGCAATCTGCGTAAACGGCCTCGCCAGCACATGCACATCGCCGCGCACGCAGTCTGCCGGAAAGTTCTCGCCGTTGTAGATCACCCATCCACCCGGCTGCACGTTCGCG
>DATMUN010000098.1:0-4664 GCA_035563895.1 Occallatibacter sp.
CCGAGGCCGAGCAGCCGGGGCTGGTGATCGTCGGGCCTGAGCTGCCGCTCTCTCTTGGCGTTGTGGATGCGCTCACGGCGCGCGGCTTTAGAGCATTTGGGCCCACGAAGGCTGCGGCGCAGCTTGAGGCGAGCAAAGCCTTCGCCAAGCACTTTATGCAGCGCCACCAGATTCCCACGGCCAAGTATGCGGTCTGCACGCATGTGGCTGAGCTTGAGGAAGCGATCGCACACTTCCATGCGCCCATCGTGGTGAAGGCCGACGGTCTGGCCGCGGGCAAGGGCGTGCTCATCTGCGAGACGCGCGGCATCGCGCTCGACTCCGCACACGGCCTGTTTGACGGCACACTGCTGGGCGAGCCCGCCTCGCAGGTGGTGATTGAGGAGTTTCTGGAGGGCGAGGAAGTCAGCTTCCTTTGCCTCTCTGACGGCAAGACAGTGGCGTCGCTAGCGCCGGCGCAGGATCACAAGCGCATTGGCGAGGGCGACACCGGCCCGAACACGGGCGGCATGGGCGTCTACTCTACCGATGACCTGCTGACGCCGGAGATGTGCGAGTGGATCATGCGCCACATTGCCCAGCCCACCGTCCGCGGCATGGCGGAAGAGGGGACGCCTTTCGTTGGCGTGCTCTACTGCGGGCTGATGATGACTCCGCGCGGACCCGAGGTGCTGGAGTACAACGCGCGCTTCGGCGACCCGGAGACGCAGGCGATTCTGGTGCGGCTGGAGAGCGACTTGATCGACGCGCTCGAAGCCTGCATCGACGGCAAGCTGGCGGAGACGGAGTTGAAGTTCGCGCCTGGCGCGGCGGCTTGTGTGGTGGCCAGTTCAGCAGGCTACCCCGGCGGCTACAAGACGGGCTTCCCGCTCAGCGGACTGGCACACGCGGCACAGGTGCCGGGTGTCGAGGTCTTCCACTCCGGCACGTCGAAGGTGGGCAGCCAACTGGTGACCAGCGGCGGCCGCGTGCTGGGCGTAACGGCTGCGGGCGACTCGTTGCCGGAGGCGCTGGCGCGTGCCTATCAGGCGCTGGCCGAGATACAGTTCGAGGGCATGTACTATCGGCGCGACATCGGTCATCGCGCCCTCGCGAGGAAGTAATGACTGCTGCGCTGACGCTGACGGAGTTGCTCGACTGGAGCGATGAGAGTACGCGCAAGTGGCTTGTGTTTCTGGCCGAGCATCCTGAGTTGCAGACCGCACCCTGCGGCATCTACAAGACGGAGAACGTGCTCGGCCTGGTGCGGCACATCGTGGCCGTGGAACTGCGCTACAGCCAGCGGCTGGCAGGGTTGCCTGTCTCGGCCTACGATGAGATTCGGGCGGACTCGCTCGCTGCAATGGAAGCGCGCCACGCCGAGGCCATCGAGCGGTTGCGTGCTGTGGCTGAAGACACAATTCAAAACTGGGATGAGGAGCTGGAGTTTGTGACGCTGAGCGCGGGAACCCTGCGCGCCACGCGGCGGAAGGTGTTTGCTCATGCGCTGCTGCACCCCGTGCGCCACTGGGCGCAGCTCGCCACGTTGGTCCGCGCGGCTGGCACTCCGGCGGACTTCGGCGGTGACTTATTGCTTAGTTCGGCTCTGCGGTAATCGATTCGTCCGTTGACGCGGCAGCTGGTTTGGGCGCGGGCGCAGCGCTCAGGTTCTTCTGGAAGCATGACCGGCACAGCACCGGGCGACCCTGCGTCGGCTTGAAGGGAACTGTGGTGGGCTCTCCGCACTCTGAGCATGTTGTGCGGGTTTCAGCGCGTACACGCGTATTGGCCGAACCGCGCTTGGCTTTGCATTGCTTGCAGCGCTTCGGGTCGTTCTTGAACTGCTTCTCGTGAAAAAAAAGCTGTTCACCCGCGGTAAACACAAAGTCTGAACCGCAATCGACGCACTTCAAAATTCGATCTTCGAACATCATGACCGACTTCCCCAAGGCGGAAACACGCCGACCCCCGCGTCAGAGGTCACGCCATGTCCGCTTCCCTGTCTTCGAAATCATTGCGATACAACGAGGAGCCCGGACCGCGCGAAGTCTGCGGTGAAGCTGCAAAATCGCCTATTGGCGCGGAAGGACGGAAGAATCAATCCGGTCTTCGGCCATGTTCGTTGGCAGGAGAAGCCTGAAGCTGGGGGGAGCCAGCAGACGTTTCCGTTTTCTGACTTTGTGTATAGGGGTGCCCGTTGCCGGGCACCCCTCAGGAAATCGTCCGCTGCACTTTGTGGTGCATGGAACTGAACAACTAGTCTTGCTCTTTGCGAGCCTTCTTGCGATTGCGCTTGCGGGCCAAAGCTGCCTTCACGCGCTTCTTCTCGCCTGGCTTCAGGTAGTAGGAGTGACGCTTGACTTCCTTGATGATGTCTTCCTGCTGAACCTTCCGCTTGAACCGGCGTAGCGCATTCTCGAGCGGCTCGCCTTCTTGTACACGAACTTCTGCCAAAACTGTCCCACCTCCAAACCTGCCTATGGGCTTATTTATCATATAGGAAACTTTGCGTGGAAGTCAGCAGCGGACAGCGTTTCAAGGGGATTTCGCGTGGAATTGCTGCAGGTCCGGTGCAAGCAGTGGCTGAACTGCGCGGCGCGTAAGTTGAAGCACAGCGGGAGGTTTTCGGCGTACACGGTCGCGCCGCTCGTTCGTCTTGCCCGATCCGGCTACACTCAAGCCTGAGGTACCCATGATCCGCAGCTACCAGGGGCACACGCCCCAGTTCCCCTCCTCCTGCTATATTGACCCCTCGGCCCAACTGCTGGGAGACGTGATCCTCGGCGAGCAGTCCTCCGTGTGGATGAACGCGGTGCTCCGCGGCGATGTGCACTCGATCCGCGTTGGCGCGCGGTCGAACGTACAGGACTGCGCCGTGCTGCACGGCCAACGCAACCAGTATCCGGTGAACGTGGGCGACTGGGTGACCATCGGCCACAACGCCACGGTGCACGGCTGCGTGGTGGAGGATGAGGTTCTCATCGGCATGGGCTCGACCATTCTGAACGGCGCCGTCATCGGCACTGGTTCCATCATCGCCGCCGGAGCCGTGGTGCCTGAGCGGACGATCGTGCCGCCGCGCACGCTGTGGGCCGGGGTTCCTGCCAAGCAGCGCCGCGAACTCGGGCCGGAAGATCGCAAATCGATCCTCGAGTACGCGCAGAACTATCTGGACTATGTGGCGATCTATCTGTCCGAAGCAGGGAAGTGAGGCTGCGGGATGACGATTGAGTCATCCCGCGCGATTCTGACGCCAACCCGGTGTATCGTGGAAGTCAGTGAAACCAAGGGCTATTTTCTTCTCTTTTGCTCTCGCGGCCGCGGCGATGGTGCCGGTCTTCGCGCAATCGACTGACCTGCCGGATGCGCCGCAGCCTGCTGTGACGCTGAGCTCCGCGCCGCACAATCTGCTGCATGACCAGGTGGCCATCTGGACCAGCCCGACCAAGCTACGCGACTCGAATGCCGTGGGGCCGATTTTGCTGGTGCTGGCCACCACGGTTGCTATCACTACCGATCATCAGGCCATGACCGACGTGGTCACGCAGGATAAGACGCTCAACAACCACGCGGACACTGTTTCGCAGGGCCTTGTCGGCGGATTCATCGCAGCACCGGTCGCGGCTTTCGCGTTAGGGCACCTGCGCCACGACGATCACGCGCAGGAGACGGGCATCCTCGGCGGCGAAGCGATTCTCGACAGCTTGGCCGTGAATGAGGTGGTCAAGATCGTTTCGCGCCGCGAGCGGCCCACGCTGGATAGCGCGCGCGGCAAGTTCTTCCAGTCCGGTGTGAACTTCGACTCGTCATTCGCGTCGAATCACGCGGTCATTGCATGGTCCTCTGCGGCGGTCATCGCCAGCGAATATCCCAATCTGCTCACGCAGGTCGCGGCCTATGGGCTGGCCAGCGGCGTGAGCATCTCGCGCGTCGTGGCGCGGCAGCACTTTCCGTCAGACGTGGTGGCGGCCAGCGCTGTGGGATGGATGATCGGGCGCTACGTGGTCCGGCGGCATCGGCATCATGCGGTCGAGTAGCGCGCTGTTTGAGAGAATAACGATGTATGCTCTCGTTGCAGCAAGCTGGCAAGCGGTTTGGGCCGCGCATCCTGTTTCTTGAGGCCGACTGGCTCATCCGCAGCCGGGAAAAGACCGCCCTTGTGGGCGCCAACGGCACTGGCAAATCGACACTGATGAAGGTGCTGGCCGGGCTGGAACCCCTGGACTACGGCACGATGCAGCTCACTCGCGGCATGAGCATCGGCTACCTGCCGCAGGAGGGCCTGCGCCTCACAGGCCGCACGGTCTTTGAGGAATGCCTCTCCGTTTTCGACGATCTGCGCTCGATGGAAGGCGAGATGGAGCGCGCCGCAGCGCAGTTGGCCGAGCTGGACCACGCGAGCCCCGAGTACGAGTCCGCTGCGGAGCGTTTCTCGCTGCTGCAGGAACGCTTCCATGCGCTTGACGGCTATGCGCTCGATGCGCAGGTGGGCACCGTGCTCACGGGCTTAGGCTTCGGCAAAGGGGACTGGCAGCGCCAGACGGACGAGTTCAGCGGCGGCTGGCAGATGCGGATTGCGCTCGCCAAACTGCTGCTGGCAAAGCCCAACCTGCTCCTGCTGGACGAGCCGACGAACCATCTGGACCTGGAAACGCGCAACTGGCTCGAGGAGTACTTGAAGGGGT
>DATMUN010000099.1:0-3572 GCA_035563895.1 Occallatibacter sp.
CCGTAGTAGATCGTGTTTCCGGCCCCGTCCGTGTACGGAGTCGTGCCGTTCATAATTGGGCAGGGAGCCGATGGGCACGTCGTAGATCCCTTCGCCGTCGCCGCCGCCGTCAGCAGCTCGCTGAAGTCTCCCGTCAGCATCTTCGTCGTCGGCACCGTGCCGCCCGTCGGATTTGTCGCCCAGTCCGACTGCATGTACTTCTCGTAGGCCGCGAAGATATACATCTGCTTCACGCCCAGCCACTTCCTCCACACCGGCCCGCCGCCACTGAAGCCGTAATCGAAGTAGCGGTACTTGGCCCTGCGGTACTGGCTGCAATCCGTGTCGCTCGTTCCGCACTGCGTCAGCCACCAGTTGTTATCCCACGTGTTGGCGTTCAGCGCCTCGTTGTCCAGAAAGCCGAACGAAGCACCGTGAAAATGCTCCGTGCCCGACTTCATCTCGTACAGAAACGCGCCGCCGCCGCTGCGCCCGTCCTCCGCGCGCAGGCCCGTCGTGTCCACCTGCGCCTCCTGGATCGCGTCCATGCTCGGCGACGACTCCGCCACGTGGCCCACAATGCCCGAGTCCGTCGAAGTGCCGTCGATCAATACACTCTTCGTAAACGCCTGCGAGCCCGAGATCGACGACGACCACTCCGAGCCCGACACGTTCGGCGTCACCGCAAACGCAAACGCCGTCATGTCGCGCCCGCCCACAATCGAGGTCGGCAGATCCGTCAGCGCCTGGGCACTCATGTTCGTGCCCACTTCCACCTGCATCTCCAGCACCGGTGCCGCTTCCGTCACCGTCACCGTCTGCGTCACGCTGCCCACATGCAGCACGGCATTCACTTCAATCGTGTGCTGCGCGCTCATCACGATTCCGGTGCGCTCCATTCCCTCGAAGCCTTCCTTCGTGAACGTGACGTTGTACACACCCACCGGCAGCTCCAGCAGCGAATAAAAACCGTGCCCGCTTGAAACCGCCTTGAACTGCACTCCGGTCGATGCCTGCGTCGCCACCACATCCACCGACGCAATCACCGCACCCGACGGATCGCTCACCGTTCCCGTGATCGTGCCATGATCCGACTGCGACCACAGCGCTGCCGCATTCGCAATGCACAGCAGCAGTACAGGAAGCAAACGTTTGCAAAATTCCTTCATGATTCCACCTCACGCCAACTGGCTAATAAAAAACTGGCCCTGTCTCCAAATGAATGAGCAGCGCGCGCACACCACACCGCCCTGTTGTCGTGCTGCATCACGGTGCGTCGACATACACAGCTCGCGCCGTGTTTACCGGCACACCGTGGCAGCTTTTTTCATTCGCGGAAAGCTTATGCGCCGGAAAATACGGCTGACAATCATACAGATGTATGGTTTTTAAAACGTGCTCAAATCAGCAAGCAAAGCACTCTTGCTCACAGATGAATCAGGCCGCGCTGCGCCGCCGCAATAATCGCCTGCGTACGGTCGGTCACCCCGAGACGCAGAAAAATCATGCTCAGGTGGCACTTCACCGTAATCTCCGCCACGTTCAGAGCCGCGGCAATCTCTTTGTTTGACTTCCCCTTGGCCAGCATCGCCAGTACTTCATGCTCGCGCACGCTCAACTCCGCATCCGGCTTGCGCGAGGCCAGCGTCTCCGCCACCGGCGGAGGCAGAAACCGCTCCCCTCGATGCACCCGCCTGATCGCATCCAGAAGAAACTGCCGCGACATCCCCTTGATCAGGTATCCGCACGCTCCCGCTTCCATCGCCTGGTGGATATCCTCATCGCCTCGATACGTCGTCAGCACCACAAACCGCGCATCCTTGTGCTCGCCGCGAATCCGCCGGATGCAGTCCACACCGCTCATGCTCTCCAGCCGCAAGTCCATGATCGTCAGGTCCGGCCGCAGCTCCTCAAAGAGCGCAATCGCCTCCTCACCGCTTCCGGTCTCGCCTACCACCGTCATGTCCGGCTGCGTATCCACAATCGTCGTAATACCCACCCGCACCACCGGATGGTCGTCCACCACCAGCACCCTGATCCTTGCTTCGCTCGTCTTCACTTACGACCCCGTCTTCACCGGCTCAATCCTTCTATGCGCGCGCGGCAGGTTGATACGCACCGTCGTACCCGCCCCATCCGCGCTTTCAATCCTCAGCGTTCCGTGAATAAGCTGTATCCGCTCCTTCATCCCCACCAGCCCGTAGTGCCCCGTGCCGGCGCTCTTCGTCTTCACGTCGAATCCCCGCCCATCATCGCGAATCTCGACTGCCAGCCCGTCTTCCTCAAAGCTCACACGTACTTCGATCTCCTGCGCTTCCGCGTGTGAAACCGCATTCAGCACAGCCTCTCTCACGGCCATCATAAGCTCGTGCGTCGCCAGTTCGCTCAGTGCATAGGGCGTCCCCGTCACGCGGCACCGTATCGGAACATCGGCATCCGGAGCCATCTTCTGCGCGATCTCGCCGCACAAAATGCCCACATGTGCCTCTGAACTCGAGCTGTTGCGCAGCGCCCACACCGCCTCGCGCGCCTGGTCGATCGTCGATCGCATCTGGTCGTTCGCATAGCTCACCAGCTGCTGCTTCAGCGGCTCGTCCGCCGCGCCGTCGATTCCCAGTGCAGCTTCCAGCAGCGTCGAAGCGCCCACGCATCCCTGGATCACCGTGTCATGCATCTCTCGCGCCAGCCGCGCGCGTTCGTCGCTTACCGCCTGGAAGCGCAGCCGCATCTGCTGTAGCCGCAGCCGGTAGATCGCAATCACCAACCCGCCAAGCACAATCCCGCACAGCACCAGAAACCACGTCGTCTTGTAGAAGTACGGCTCCTGAATCACCGTGATCGATCTCTCCGTCACCGCTCCCGGCTGATCCAGCTCCGTTGCCTGCACCGTAAAGCGATACGTGCCCGCCGGCAGATGCGTGTAATACGCCGTTCTCCGTGTCTGCGCCTCGTTCCATGCATCCAGCCCCTCCATGCGATACCGGTAGCGCACTCCGCCCTGCGAGCGCAGATGAATCGCGCCGTATGAGATCTCCAGCCGCCCATTTCCCGGCTTCAGCCGAATCATCTGTCCCGCATCCACCGGCTGGCCGTCCACCAGCACCTGTTCAATCTCCACCGGCGTCGATGTCGATGGAACCACCTTGCGCGGATCGATCGCTAGCGCCCCCTTGTTGCTCGCCAGCCAGATCTCTCCGTTCGGCGCCACCGCGCCCTCCGGCTGCATCCCCGAGTACATCGAAGCCGACTCCAGATCGTATGGATCGAGATGCAGCGTCATCTCCACCCTGCTGCCCGCCGCAAAGTTATCCAGCTCCTTCTGGCGCAGCCGCGACACGCTGTTCGGGCCCGTCACCCACACACTGCCCTTCGCATCCGGCAGCACCTGGTACACAATGTCCGACGCCAATCCCTGCTGCGTCGTAATGTGCACAACGCGGCCGTCCTTCAGCCCGTAGAGCTCGCTGCTCGTCCCAAACCAGGTCGTCCCCGCATCGTCTTGAACGATGCTCCACAGTTGTTCATCCGCCATCGCCCGCGTCGTCGCATCGCGCACCACCGCGCCCTTCACAATGTGCGTCACCCCGCGGCTC
>DATMUN010000100.1:0-4236 GCA_035563895.1 Occallatibacter sp.
GACGGCGTGCCGTTCGGGTGGAACAGCTGGGCCGCCTATCTCATGAAGATCGACACGAAGAAATATCTCGCTGCGGCAGATTTCATTCACACCGAGCTAGAGCCGCGCGGCTACAAGAGCCACAACACCACCTACGTGAACTGGGATGCAGGCTGGTCAGACGTAAGCGAGGATCAGCTTGTAGCAGTAGCGAAGCATCTGCACGAGAACGGCCAGAAGGCCGGCATCTACTACACGCCGTTTTCGTACTGGTCAGACGACTTGAAGAAGCCCGTGGAAGGGACCGACGGAAAGTACACATACGGCGATATTCTGCTGCGCGACTCGAAAGGCGAGCCGCTGCCGAAGATCGACGGCGCGCGGCCGCTGGACCCCACGCACCCGGGAACGATTGCCCGCATCGACTACGAGCTCGCGCGATTTGTGAAGTGGGGCTACGACAGCGTGAAGCTCGACTTCCTCAACTGCGGTTCGCTCGAAGGCATGCACCACAACCCAGCGATCACCACCGGCGTAGCAGCATACGCATATGGCATGCAGCGAATCGAAGATAACGTAAATCCTAAAAAGATAGGACGACCGTTCTTCCTGAGCCTTTCCATCGCCCCGTTGTTCCCAGCGTATGGCCACAGCCGGCGCATCTCCTGCGACGCGTTCGGAAGAATCGACGACACCGAGTACATGTTGAACGCGGCCACGTTCGGCTGGTGGACGAACGGCACGCTCTACGCCTTCAACGATCCGGATCACACCGTGATTTCAAAAGACGAAGACCCGTATCACGGGCAGGCTCCCAAGGGCAGCGTGCAAACGCTGGAGGAGGCACGCAGCCGCGTGAACGGCTCGGTCATCGCGGGAACGGTGCTGCTGGACAGCGACGACCTGATGGATGCGCGCGCACAGGAGCGGGCGAAGGAGCTGTTCACGAATAAGGCCGTGCTGGATGTGGCGCGGGAGGGGCGCGCGTTTCGCCCCGTAGAAGGTGACGCGGGCACAAGCGCAGCCGCGACATTTGTGCGCAGAGAAGCAGACGGCAGCCTGCTGGTTGCAGTCTTCAACTACAACCGCACCGAGAGCAAGAGCGCGCAAATCGATCTATCGCGCCTGGGCCTCGATCCAACGAAGGACTACCGCATGACAAACCTGTGGACAGGCAAGGCACAAAACATAAGCCGCACAATCTCGCTGGAGCTAGGACCTGCAGAGTCGTTGATCGTGCGTCTGGCAGCGCAATAAGAGGGCGAGGTTAGGAACCCGGCATCCTCGATAGCATTTTGGGGAAAGAAACAGGCCGCGCGAAGCGCGGCCTGTTTTGCCTTGCGTAGTATGTGCGTGTCAGCCCTTAAGGTTCACGCGCAGATGCAGTTCCTTCAGCTGCGCCTCAGTCACAGCTTGCGGTGCATCCGCCATCAGGTCGATAGCCTTCGCAGTCTTGGGGAACGCGATAACTTCGCGAAGGCTGGGAGCACCCGTGAGCAGCATAACGATGCGGTCCAGGCCAAGGGCAATGCCGCCATGCGGAGGTGTGCCGTACTCCAGCGCGTCGAGGAAGAAGCCGAAGCGCTGCTTGGCCTCTTCGTCGCTGATGCCGAGCGACTGGAAGATAAGCTTCTGCACGTCCTGACGATGGATACGGATAGAGCCGGAGCCGAGCTCGAGGCCGTTCATGGCGAGGTCGTAGCAGTCTGCGCGAACCGATGCCGGATCGGAGACAAGGTTGGGCATGTCAGCCTCGTAGGGCGCAGTGAACGGATGATGCGCGGGCATCCACTGGCCGCTGGCCAGGTCGTACTCGAACATCGGGAAGTCGACGATCCAGATGGGGTGGAAGGCGTCGCTGCCATTAATCAGCTCGCCGCCCGTGTGCGCGGCGGCGCTGGCGACAACCTCGTCCGTCACCTTGAAGGCCCCATGCTTGTCCGCGTACTTCTTGGCAAGCTCAGTGCGGAAGTTGCCGGCAGCAGCGTAGACGTTGATCTCGCGCTCGCTCAGACGGCCTTCGAACTTGGTGTCGCTTGCCTTGATGTGGTGCGCGGGGTCGCCGGCGACCACGATAACGAAGTCGCCCTCGGCAGCGTCGGTAAGCTCGTGAATGCGCGTCACCGCCTCCGGGAAGCCCTTGGCAAGACGCTTGAAGTCGTCGATGAACTTGGCGCCCTTCTTCTGGTCGAAGGTCGGATGGTTATCTTCGCGCTCTTTGCGGCTCAGCTCGCCAACCGATGGAATGCGGAAAGCGACGACAGGCAGCGCAGGATCGATCTGCAGCTTGGCGAGGTCTTCGTCGCTGAATGCAACGCGCACGTCCACCAGGCCCGGCAGGCGCAGGTCCGGCTTGTCGGTGCCGTACTGCCGCATCGACTCGTCGTAGGTGATGCGCGGGAAGGGCGTAGGCAGATCGACGCCCGCGGCAGCCCATGCAGCCTTGCAGAACTGCTCCACGACGCCAAAGACGTGCTCGCGGCGCGGGAAGGTCATCTCCAGATCGATCTGCGTGAACTCAAGCTGGCGGTCGGCGCGCAGGTCTTCATCGCGGAAGCAGCGCGCAATCTGGAAGTAGCGGTCGAAGCCCGAGATCATGAGGATCTGCTTGAAGATCTGCGGCGACTGCGGCAGCGCGTAAAACTCGCCTGCGTGGATGCGCGACGGCACCAGGAAGTCGCGCGCACCCTCCGGCGTGGACTTGCAAAGAATCGGCGTCTCGATCTCGAGGAAGCCCTGGCCGGAGAGGCTTTCGCGCACAGCGCGGGTAATCTCGTGGCGCAGGCGGAAGTTGCGCTGCATCTCCTGGCGGCGCAGGTCCACGTAGCGATACTTGAGGCGCACTTCCTCGTTCTGGATCGCTTCCTCGGCTGGCGAGAACGGCGCAAGGCGCGTGTCGTTCAGCACGCGCAGCTCCGTGGTCTCAATCTCGATCTCGCCGGTTTCCATCTTGGGATTGATGGCGTCCTTGTCGCGCAGGCGCACCTTGCCCACAGCGGCGACAACGTACTCCGGGCGAACCTGCTCGCCCTTGGCGTGGCCATCGGGCACAAGCTCCTTATCGAGCACAATCTGGGCGATGCCGGTGCGGTCGCGCAGATCGAGAAAGATCAGGTTGCCGTGGTCGCGGCGGCGGTTCACCCAGCCCATCAACACGACCTGCTGGCCAGCGTGAGCGGCACGGAGATCGCCGCAGTAGTGAGTGCGTTCAAGAGTACCGAGAAAATCGAGCACGAGGTTTCTTCCTTCTATGCGCTTGCAGGCTGCGCGAGGTGCGCGGCCAGTTCGGCGCGGGGGACCTTGGTCTGGATGCCGGTGGAGAAGTCCTTCACAGTCAGAATACCGGAAGCGAGCTCGTCTTCGCCCAGGATGACGATGCGGCGCGCGGCCTTATCTGCGGCGTCAAAGGACTTTTTGAGGCGAAAGCTGCCGTCGCCCAGCTCCACCGAGAGGCCCTGTCGCCGGAGCTCCCGCGCCAGCGCCAGCGCTGCGGCGTTCACCGTCTCGCCCAGCGGCGCAATATAGGCGTCAACCTTGGCAGGCGCGGCGGTCTCCTGCGCAAGCAGCGTCAAAACAAGCCGGTCCTCTCCCATCGCAAAGCCGATGCCTGGAGCCTTGGGTCCACCAATAGCCTCCGAGAGGCCGTCGTAACGCCCGCCGCCGAGCAGCGCATTCTGCGCGCCTAGCCCGCCGTGTGTGAACTCGAAAGTTGTACGCGTGTAGTAGTCGAGGCCGCGAACTAAGCGATGATTGCGCGTGTACTCAACGCCCGCCATATCGAGCGCCGCGCACACCTGTGCAAAGTGGGCCGTCGAAGCTTCGTCAAGCGATTCGCTGATCTTCGGCAGAGCCTCGATGTAGGGCTGGTCCTCGGGCACCTTGCAGTCCAGCACGCGCAGCGGATTGGTCACCGCACGGCGCTGGCAGTCAACGCACATCTTCGGAGCCACATCCACAAGAGCCGCGCGCAAAACCTCGTTGTAGCGCGCACGGTCCGCAGCAGAGCCAACGGAGTTGATGTGCAGCGTCCAGTCGCTGATGCCCAGCTCGTCCAGCAGCGTAGCCAGCATCTCCAGCACCTCGGCATCGCGCAGCGGAGACTCCGAGCCGGCCGACGCAGGCCCGATGACCTCCGCACCGATCTGCGAAAACTGGCGGTAGCGGCCCTTCTGCGGGCGCTCGCGGCGAAACTGCGGCCCAATGTAGTAGAGCTTCTGCAGCTGCCCGGTCTCGCCCAGCTTGTGCTCGATGTAGGCG
>DATMUN010000101.1:0-3441 GCA_035563895.1 Occallatibacter sp.
CGCTAAAGCATCGAACTCCGCGCAGCCTGACCCCACATCCGCAGCCTCAGCCAAAGGCCCAATCACTCTTGCCATCGACATCGGGGGCTCCGGACTGAAGGCCATGTTGCTCGACCCCGCAGGCAAGCCGGTGAGCGAACGACAGCGCGTCCTCACACCAGCAGTCCCCACGCCGCCGCTCGTGCTCAGTGGGCTCGACGCGCTGCGCAAACTACTGCCCGGCTTCGATCGTGTCTCGGTCGGCTTTCCCGGCGTCATCAAGCGCGGCACCACTTACACAGCGGCCAACCTGCATCCCGCCTGGGTTGGCTTCCCGCTTCAGTTGGAACTGGAAAAACGCTGGAAGAAACCTGTGCGTGTGGCCAACGACGCAGCCGTGCAAGGCTACGGAGCTGTCACTGGCGACGGCGTTGAGCTCACGCTGACTCTGGGCACCGGCATGGGTTCCGCCCTCTTCACCAACGGCCGTCTATGCCCCGGCCTCGAGCTTGGGCATCATCCGTGGCTTAAGCACACCTACGAGGACTACCTGGGCCGGCGCGGCCTCGACAAGTACGGCAAGAAGCGCTGGAATAAGCTGCTGTGCGATGCCATCGATCAGACCGAACGGCTCTTCAACTGGGACCATCTCTACATCGGCGGGGGCAACACCAAGAAGATCGAGTTCGAGATGCCCAAAAATGTCCGGATCGTCTCCAACGAGACCGGCCTGCTGGGTGGAGTCGCACTGTGGCGCGAGTGGAATTAGCCGGTTTTACAACGGGGGCAAAACAGAAGAGCGGGGCGCATTAGCCCCGCTCTTCTGTTCTTAGTGCCAAGAACTCTGCCTACCGCCAGTGCCCCTCTACGAAAACCCACCCGCCACGGCGATGGGCGTAATGAGCAGCCACCCAGCGCGCATGCGGGCGGGGCGGACGATCCCAGCGGCCTGGAACCCAAACATACCTCTGTCCATCCCAGCGATGATATCCGCTCACCCAGACAAACCCGCGGCCCGGCGCCGGAGCCGGATGTTCCACGATCGGTGCGGGCGGTCCCACACGAATCACAACTTGCCCAAACAAAGAAGCAGCGGGCAAATAGTACGCGTTTTATTTTGCTGCAGTTGCCACTTCGATCTCCTCAGCCAGCGCATCCGCTGCCGCCGCGCAGGCCCCACGGCTCACGTCGTTGTGCGTAACAAGGCGAATCGCATCCGGTCCCACGGCGCTCGCCAGAATGCCGCGCGCCTTCAGCCGCGCCACCAGTTCCGCGGCAGTCACGTTGCCCGTCAGGCGGAAGATCACGATGTTCGTCTCAACCGTGTCGGGGTCGATCGCAACCCCGTCCATGTTCGACAAGGCCTCGGCCAGCATCCGGGCGTTGCTGTGGTCCTCGTGTAGCCGCTTCGGCATCTGCTCCAGCGCAATCAGCCCTGCCGCTGCAAGCACACCGGCCTGACGCATGCCGCCACCGAGAGCCTTGCGATGGATCCGCGCCTGCTCCATCAGTTCAGCCGATCCCACCAGCATCGATCCCACCGGCGCGCACAGCCCTTTCGACAGGCAGAACATCACCGTGTCGAATCCATGCGTCAGCGCCTTTACATCCGCGCCGAGCGCCGTTGCCGCATTGAAGATTCGTGCGCCGTCAAGATGCGTGGGCAGTTTACGCTTCTTTGCTTCGTGCCAGATCTCCTCCAGCGTATCCACACGCGTGCAAATGCCGCCAGCAAGGTTCGCCGTGTTCTCGATCTCGATCAGCCCCGTTGCCGCGCGAAACGAGCTGCGCCCGAAGATCACCGGCTCGATGTCGCGCCATGCCAGCGTTCCGGTCGAGGTTGGAACCGCGCGCACCAGGCATCCGGAGAAGACCGCCGTCGTCGCCATCTCCCAATCGAGAATGTGCGACCGCGACTCGCAGATGACCTCCTGCCCAGGCTCCGTATGCAGACGGATCGCGATCTGATTGCCCATTGTGCCGCTCGGCACAAACAGCGCTGCCTCTCGGCCAAACACCTCGGCCGCGCGCTTCTCGAGCAGGTTGACCGTAGGGTCCTCGCCGTACACGTCATCGCCCACCTCGGCCGCAGCCATTGCAGTGCGCATCTCTGGCGTTGGGCGCGTCACCGTGTCCGATCGCAAATCAATCCAGTTCGTCACTCTGTCTCCCTTTCGCAGCTTTCAATACAGACAGCTCTGCCCACACAACAAAAAACGGGCCCGATCCCGATCTCTACGGGATCTGCGCCATCGGCAGCTCAATCACCGGAGTAACCTTCCCGTTCTGCTCCGCAGAGGCCCACACGCCGTGAAAGCCCTCCCGCAGCTCCGGATGCGCCTTGAGCACCGCGCTCATCACGGCGGTCGCCTCAGTCCGCGCAGCCGCCGCATCGCCGATCCCCAAGGACTCGTACGTCACGTTCAGATCGGCCTCGCGCAGCACCGTATCCACGCGAATCCCTTCGATCTTCCATGTGCGCGTCCCGTCCTGCAGCATCAGCGGAAACGGCCCGGGCTGTCCACGCAGCTCCGACTGTTCGCGCAACAACTTCTCCATGTTCGGCGATGACAGGTAGTTCACAGGCAACAGCAGATAGCGCGCAAGCTCGTAGCTGTAGAAGGCGCTCCACGTGGCGCCAGAGGCAGCCTGGGCCCGCGCATGAGACCAATACCAGACGCCGTCATGCCCGCTCACGATTCCCTGGCGCACCGAAAGCCCGCCCAGTTTCCATGCCGGAACTGCACCCGTCGTATCCCAAACCACAATCGCGCCGATCTGCCCACCCAGCGTCGCGCCCGGCGTGGTCGCCAGCAGCAGCACATACTTCCCGGGAGGCAGTGTCGGCAATGTAATTGTCACCGTCAGCGTGCCACTCTGGTTCGAGCAGAAGAACTGCGTGTCTGCGGTTGCCGTTTGCGTGCTCGCATCAAGCAGGTAGATATTCTCAAGCTGCGGCTGTCCGCCTTTGAGAAGCGGCGCACCTTGTTCCACCTCGTTGCGGATACCTTCCCACTGCGATGAAATCGAGGGCAGAAGTTGCGACTGCAGCGACGCATAGTCCTGCTGGGCCACGGCCGTTGTAATGTGCACACCTGCGCCGATGAGCGCATTTCGATCCGCCGGCGACAGGGCTGCCTGAGTCGTGCAAGTAGCGCCAAACGCAGCGGGCATGCCCGCCGCAAGCAATAGCATCCAACTCTTCCGGCAAAAGCTCATGGAATTCGATACTCTCCCCCGCAAATCTGCTGTGAGCGTTTGCGGACAATTGCTAGTCTAGTACAGAGGAGGGTTGCTTCCGCGCCCTTCCACGCCGCGCCTCACAGGGCGGCAGCAGGAGCCGACCATGTGCGCTGACAACTGGCCCCGCTTCACTGTTCGACGCACAACACGCACGATCGTGTTGGCTGCGTCCGCTATCGGCCTCGCAGCTATCGCTCCGGCGCAGACCCAGACGACAAC
>DATMUN010000102.1:0-5069 GCA_035563895.1 Occallatibacter sp.
CCATATCTCTCGCCTGAAACCCTTTCGTAGCTCGTACTGCCCGATTTCCTCGCGGGGCGCCGGCGTTCCGGCTCCAGCCCCAAAACTAATCCTTACTTGCCCTGCGCCCGGCCGATGATCTCATCGGCAATCATGCGCGGAGCCTCCTCGTACCGGGCGAACTGCATCGAGTACGACGCACGGCCCTGCGTGGACGAACGAATATCGTTCACGTAGCCGAACATCTCCTTGAGCGGAACAATCGCCTTGATCACCTGCGATCCAGCGGCATGCTCCATGCCCTCGATGCGCCCGCGGCGCGAGTTGATATCGCCAATAATCGTGCCCATGAACTCCTCAGGCACCGTCACTTCCACCGCCATCACAGGCTCAAGCAGCACCGGCGAAGCCTTCCTTGCCGCCTCCTTGAAGGCGATCGAACCGGCGAACTTGAACGCCATTTCGTTCGAATCGACTTCGTGATAGCTGCCGTCGAACAGGCTCACCTTGACGTCGACGATCGGGAAACCGGCCAGGATACCCAACTCCAGCGCACCCTGCACACCCTGGTCGATCGGCTTGATGTATTCCTTCGGCACCACGCCGCCCTTGATGGCATTGATAAATTCGTAGCCCTTGCCCGGCTCGTTCGGTTCAATCTTGAGCCAGCAGTGGCCGTAGTTGCCCGAGCCGCCAGTCTGACGAATGTACTTGCCTTCAGCCTCTGCCGCCTTGCGAATCGTCTCGCGGAAGGCTACCTTCGGCTCGCCCACATTGGCTTCGACCTTGTGCTCGCGCTTCATGCGGTCCACGAGAATCTCGAGGTGCAACTCACCCATGCCAGAGATGATCGTCTGGCCCGAGTCCTCATCCGTACGCACCTTGAAGGTCGGATCCTCATCGGCCAACCGCGCCAGTGCGATGCCCATCTTTTCCTGGTCAGCCTTGGTCTTCGGCTCGATTGCCACCGAGATGACCGGCTCCGGGAAGGTGATGGCGCCGAGCGCTACTGCGTGCTCCGGCGAGCAAAGCGTGTCGCCGGTCTTCAGATCCTTCAGGCCCACGCAGGCGCAGATGTCGCCGGCGTAGATCTCAGTGATGTCTTCGCGTTTGTTGGCATGCATCTTCACCAGGCGGCCCACGCGCTCCGTCTTGCCCGTACGCGGATTCAGAACCGTGTCGCCGGTCTTGAGCACACCCGAGTAGACGCGGATAAACGAAAGCTTGCCGAACGGATCGTTGATCAGCTTGAAGACCAGCGCCGACAGCGGCTCAGAGTCCTCAGCCTTACGAACCAGCGTCGCCGCATGATTGTACGGATCGATGCCTTCCACCGGAGGCTTGTCGAGCGGGCTCGGCAGGTAGTCCACCACTGCGTCGAGCAGCGTCTGTACGCCCTTGTTCTTGAATGCCGAACCGGCGATAACCGGGAACACCTTCAGCTCGATGGTCGCCTTGCGGATGCCCGCCTTCAGCTCTTCCTTGGTCGGCAGCTCGCCCTCGAGGAACTTCTCGAGCAGCGCGTCGTCGGTCTCGGCGATCGTCTCGATCAGCTGCGCGCGGAAAGCCTCAGCCTTCTTCTTCAGGTTCTCCGGGATCTCTTCGACGTCGTACTTGGCACCCATGGTCTCGTCGTGCCACAGGATCGCCTTCATCTCGACCAGGTCGACAACACCCTTGAAGTTCGCCTCTGCGCCGATCGGAATCTGCAGCGCAACGGGCTTCGCTCCGAGACGCTTGCGGATCGTGTCGATCACGTGCTCGAAGTCGGCGCCGTTCTTGTCCATCTTGTTCACGAAGCAAATGCGCGGCACCTTGTACTTGTCGCCCTGGCGCCACACCGTCTCCGTTTGCGGCTGCACACCGCTCACCGAGTCGAACACCGCAACCGCGCCGTCGAGAACACGCAGCGAGCGCTCCACCTCGGCCGTAAAGTCCACGTGGCCGGGCGTGTCGATGATGTTGATACGGATGTTCTGCCACATGCAGGTCGTTGCGGCCGAAGTGATCGTGATGCCGCGCTCCTGCTCCTGCTCCATGTAGTCCATGGTCGCGGTGCCCTCATGCACTTCGCCAATGCGGTGCGTGATGCCCGTATAAAACAGGATGCGCTCTGTCGCTGTCGTCTTCCCGGCGTCGATATGCGCCATGATTCCGATATTCCGGCAACGGTTCAGAGGAATGGTGCGAGCCACGTCTTTTCTCTTCCTTGCGGGGTTTAACCCGCGGTTATCGGTCGTCCGTCCAACATGCGGCCCGGCAAGCTGCGCCGGGCCTTAATCCCTCGTGCCGCGTCCTACCAGCGGTAGTGAGCGAAGGCCTTGTTGGCCTCGGCCATGCGGTGCACGTCTTCCTTCTTCTTCATCGCCGCGCCGCGGCCATTGGCCGCATCCAGCAGTTCGTTCGAGAGCTTCTCGATCATGCCCTTTTCGCCGCGAGCGCGGCCGTAGGTGATCAGCCACCGGATCGCGAGCGAGGTACGGCGGTCAGCGTTCACTTCGATCGGCACCTGGTAGTTGGCGCCGCCCACGCGACGGGTCTTCACTTCGAGCAGGGGCTTGCAGTTCTCAACGGCCTTCTTGAAGAGCTTGATCGCCTCTTCGCCGCCGCCGCGCGCTTCCAGGTTCTGCATCGCCTTATAGAAGATGCCCTGCGCGGTCGACTTCTTGCCGCCCCACATCATCGAGTTCACGAACTTCGTCACCAGGGTCGATCCGTAGACCGGATCCGCTACCGTTTCCCGCTTCGCAATGTGCCCTTTTCTCGGCATTCTGTTCCTTGTCTTCTGGCGCGCTCAGCGCACCTGCTTTTGCTACCCCAGTCCGGGCCCCACACTCCGTCCCGGAACCGTACTTATTGCCCAGCCATGGCCCTCAATCAAGACGAGAGCCGCACGCAGTGCCTATTTCTTACCCGCTGCTGCTCCGCCCTTGGCGCGCTTCGCACCATACTTCGAGCGGCTCTGCTTCCGGTTGGCCACGCCGACCGAGTCGAGCGTGCCGCGAACCACGTGATAGCGAACGCCCGGCAGATCCTTCACACGGCCGCCGCGGATCAGCACAATCGAGTGCTCCTGCAGGTTGTGGCCAATGCCGGGGATGTAGGTCGTCACTTCAATGCCGTTGGTCAGGCGCACACGAGCAACCTTGCGCAGCGCCGAGTTCGGCTTCTTCGGCGTCTGGGTGTACACGCGGGTGCACACGCCGCGCCGCTGCGGCGAGGCCTGCAGCGCAGGCGATGCCGTCTTGTACCGCGGGGCCGTACGCCCCTTGCGAACGAGCTGATTAAAAGTAGGCAAACCGAAACTCCTTACCCGAAAAACCCAAACTCACCTTCGGCCAGCCGCGCGCAGACTCTTCAGGGCTCTTGCACCGCACGCGATTATGCGCACGGGCTTGGAAAGCCCTAGTGTCTCTGCTTCGCGTCTGCCTTCGTTCCCACTACCAGACGAGAGCCGGGACGGTGGCCGGTCGCCGATTCACTTCAATCAGGCCGACTCCGTTTCGCCGGATCCGGCTCGCATAGCCCTCCCAGGTGGAGAAACGCGCGAGCACCGATGCGATGTACCCCTGCCCTCCGCAAGAAAGAGCCTTCACTGGGGTGTGGGGCTCTAGGAACTGCCGCCCCGGGGACACAACCCATGCCATTCCTTCACCGGCCGGGCCGCCCTTACGCCTCCATCCTGCAGACACACGAACGGAAGCGTTCTTGCGCGAACCTTTCTACAATAGCAATTCCGTTGGCCAGGGTCAAGATATTCGCCGCCGGTTCGGGATAAATTATGTCCAGAGCCGGCGACACCATTCTCCAGCCATCACGCATACCCTCACGGGGTGGTGAAAGCTCCTGAAGTCTGGACGCCACGCAGCGAATGTCCCGCTGACATAAGTGCAGCGTTACTCAACAGCGTGCCAGCGTCGCTTGCGAAGACTGAGGCTGTCCAAACCTCTGTGGTTCCTGAGGCGGGTGCTCCCCAAAAGCCCGGCAGGCTGGACAGATCGGGCACCGTGAGTGAAAGCGAATTGCCAACATAGTTCGCCGATGCATCCACCTCTATTTGCCGCTCAGTCGAAGCGCCCGTACTCCAGTAGATTGCCGCGGAATAGCTCAACCCTGGCTGCCCCGAAAGTCCGGCGTACGAGGAGAAGTTCATCGTAGGCAGGGCCGCAGTAGCCGGGCCCGCATAGCTCCATGTGTTTGGAAAAGCAAGCGTTAGAGGAGCAGGTTGTGCAATGGCGGACGCCGCGATCAACGTACACCCGCAGCTGCTGTCATAGGCGGTCCCTTCAATGTTGTAAGTCCCGCCTCCCTGGGTGACTCCGGCAGGCAATACCGGATACTCGGTTGCATCCCCGTAGACAAGCTCCAACCCGAATACCTGCCCCGTCGGCTGGAAATCTCCGATTAAAACTGGCGTAGCGGCCCCCGACCCCAGGCCGCTGAACGAGATTGGCTCGTAAGTCGGCACGTCGGCTGCGGTGAGCGTAACCGTGTTTCCGCTATCAAGCTGCCCAGGAACCTGCTGATTTTGAAAGGTTTTTGCTGCCATCAGCAATACGCGCGTTTGATAACCAACTGGTGTGAAGTCGTAGAACCCAATATCGATTCGGTCGCTGCCTTCCGGGGCAGCCAGGTTCACTGAAGCCGACTGAGCGCCTATCTGCTGATCGGAAACATAGTTCCCATTCATGGCCTGAACGATCAGGCTGTAGTAAGCGGGAGCCGCAACTCCCGTCGCATCCACGGTCCCGGTCAGTGTCCCGGACTGCCCAACAGTCGGGACAGACGGACAGCGAATCGTGTACGACGTGCCATCAGCAACAGTCGCCTCCATCAAAAACTCCGGCGACACATAAGTAATGCCAGACCCACCTAACTCCTCTGTCGGACACAGATACGCCACCGCAAACGTACTCGTCCCGCTCGGAACCGTCAGGCTGACCGCACCCGAACTCAGAGTGGCCGCAGTCAATGTCCCTGAACCAACCTTCGTGGCAATCGCCGTCGGCGCCACACCAACGAACTTCACCGTTACAATCGTTGGGCTTCCGCCGCCGGTTCCACCACCACCACCGCTTGAACTTCCTCCC
>DATMUN010000103.1:0-4194 GCA_035563895.1 Occallatibacter sp.
ACGAGCATCTCAAGTCGATAAGCCACCAGCACGTGCTTGCGCCCGATATGCGCACGAGGGAAAAAGCCTGGGCGGTGGCGCACAAGCTGCTGCACAAGGCAGCGATGCGGCTGAGGCAGAACGGCCTGTGGGCGGCGGGGATTGGCCTCGCGATCGGGTTTGCGGTGCCACGCGGGGAAAAGACTCCGGTGAGCCGGTTTGGCGTGCCGACGCGGGGATGGCACAACGACCTGCGGCTGAGCGAGTGCCAGGATAACCAGACGCTGATTGCCGCGCTGAAGCGGCTATGGGAGAGCCGGCCTGCGGGCGGCGAGTACGAGCATCCGTACTTTATCGGCGTGCAACTGACGGGGCTGGTGCCGGACCGGCTGCACTCACTGAATCTGTTTGACGCGCTGGAGGACACGGAGAGCCGGACGCGGCTGCTGAAGGCGATGGATGCGCTGAATCACAAGTACGGGATGAGCACGCTGGCTCCGGCGACGATGCTGACGGCGTATAAGGCGGCGCCGACGCGGATCGCGTTTCATAGTATTCCGGATCTGTTCTAGCACTGCGTGCGGCAGATGATCGCTATTCGCTCGCGAAGCCTTTGTGACTGGGCGCGGAGTTTGATTGTGGCTGGGGTGAGGGGCTTGCTTTCCCGCATCTTTGCAAGATGTGGGGCACCCGGCAATCGCGCATGCGGGGCTGCTGCATGCAATGCCTTAGCCTGGGGGCCAGGATAGGGGGCGGCCGCCTAGCAGGTGGAGGTGGAGGTGGTCGACGGATTGGCCGCCGTCGGGGCCGGTGTTGGCTACGACGCGGTAGCCCTTGCCGAGGCCCTTGTCGCGGGCAATGCGTGCGGCTGCTTCAAGCAGTCGGCCGAGGAGCGGGGCGTCGGTTGCGGTGGCTTCGGCGAGCGAGGCGATGTGCGTGCGCGGCACGATGAGCACGTGCACGGGGGCCTTGGGGTCGATGTCGGCGAAGGCGTAGCAGTCGTCGTCCTGATAGACGGCGGTGGAGGGGATGGACCCGTCGATGATTTTGCAGAAGAGGCAGCTCATGACGGGTTCAGTTTACGCGAAGTGAGCGGGCCCTAGTCGAGTTCGCGGACCCAGATGTTGCGGAAGGAGAGGGGCTCGCTCTTGTCGCCGTGGGCCTGGAGCTTGATGGGGGCGCGGTCGTAGGGCTTGTAGAAGGGCTTGCCGATGTAGAGGGTTTGGCCCTGGAGTTGGAAGTGGTTTTGCACGAGGACGCCGTTGAAGAAGACAGTGACGAAGGCGGGTGACTTGAGGGAGCCGTCGGTGTTGAAGGTAGGCGCGGTCCAGAGGATGTCGTAGGATTGCCACTCGCCGGGTTTGCGGTTGGCGTTCACGAGCGGGGCGCTTTGCTTGTAAATGCTGGCGGCCTGGCCGTTGACGTAGGTGGCGTTGTTGTAGGAGTCGAGGACCTGGAGCTCGTAGCCGTCGTCGCCGGAGCCGGTGGAGGCCAGGAAGACGCCGCTGTTGCCGCGGGCCTGGCCGCTGCCGGTGATGGTGGCGGGGATGCGCCACTCGACGTGGAGTTGGTAGTTGCGGAAGGCGCGGCGGGTTTCGATGTTGCCTACGCCGGGGGCCTTCTTCACGGTAAGGATGCCGTCGGCGACGGTCCACTGCGCGGGGGTCTTGTCCTGCGTGGAGACCCATTCGTCGAGGTTGCGGCCATCGAAGAGGATGATTGCGTCGGAGGGCGGCGCGTAAGCGGTGGCGCCGGGTGTGACGACTTTGGGGACGGGGGCCCAGACCTCGGTGTCTTCGGGTTTGGGTGCGGTGGGTTGCTGGGCGCAGAGAGATGAGGCGAAGGCGAAGGCGAGGAGCGGTGCGAAGTGGGTGCGCATGGTTTGCTCTTTCAGGGAATGATGATAGCGGCAATGACTGGATGAGGGCTTGTTTTCCCAGGTCCCAACAACGGGGACCTCCACCCCACGAACGAAGACCTGTCCGTGGGGACCCCGGGCCTGGGGCACCCATGATTTGTGGCTGGGATGGGGCAACCATGTTCTTGCCTGTGGTGCCGTGTTCGTTGATTAGCTGCTGGTGTGGTCGAGGATGATCTTCCAGCCGTGGGGGCCTTTGCGCCAGACGAGGGAGAAGATGCCGTCGTCTTTGGCGGCTTCGCCGTGGGTGGCGCGGTCGAGGTGGAACCTGCCGGTGACGAGAGCGATCTCAGAGTGGCCGCAGCCGGAGGGTAGCAGGCGCACGTCGATATCGGAGAAGGTGAGCGTGCCCATCTGTTCGCGGTTGGAGTAGCTCTTCTGGTAGCGCTGGAGGATGGGCTGGTAGCCCCTGCCGACGGACTGGCCGATGAAGGTGGTGTCGGGCGAGTCCTCGTAGGACTGCATGAAGATGGGGATGTCGCCGCGATTCCAGGCGTCGGCCTGCGCGGCTATGGCGGCACGGATGTCGGCTTCGTCTTTGGCGGGTTGCGGCGTGGGTTGCACTTCGGGCGGTGCAGGTGCGGCCTGCGCGTGCATGAGAGGCGCTGCAGCGGCGAAGAGAACGAGCGGGAGAAGCAGGCGGAGCGAGGGCTTCATGGGTGCCTCCTGTGGCGCGATAGAGCGGGGGAAACTACGCACCAAGCTTACAATGAAGGCATGGCCGCTGCCTCTTCCCCTTTGCGCGTCGTACATGCCGTGTGTTCGCACGACTGCCCGGACTCGTGTGCCGTGCGCGTGACGGTGGACGCGGCGGGCAGGGCGACGAAGGTGCAGGGCGACGCGGCGCATCCGGTGACGCAGGGTTTCCTGTGCGGCAAGGTGGCGAAGTATCTGGACCGCGTGTATGCGCCGGAGCGGATTCTGTATCCTTTGCGCCGGAAGGCGGGAGCGGATAAGGGTCAACGGCCGCGCGGACGCGAGCACGAGGCGTTTGAACGCGTGAGCTGGGATGAGGCGCTGGATGCGATTGCGGCGCGGTTGAAGGCGACGGCGGAGGAGTTTGGGCCGGAGTCGATTTTGCCGTACAGCTACGCGGGGACGATTGGCGTGGTGGGCTACGGTTCGATGGACCGGCGGCTGTTTCACCGCATGGGCGCGAGCCAGCTGGATCGCACGATCTGCGCCGAGGCCGGCGGCGTGGCGTGGAATCTGGTGTACGGCAAAAAGTTTGGCACGCCGACGGAAGATGTGCGGCTGGCGAAGCTGATCATCGCGTGGGGCGCGAACATTCACGGCAACAACATTCACCTGTGGCCGCTGATTGAGCAGGCGCGGCGGAATGGTGCGCGGCTGATCGTGATCGACCCGTACACGACGCGCACGGCGGCGCTGGCGGACTGGCATATTCCGATCAGGCCGGGCACGGATGTGGCGCTGGCGCTGGGCATGATGCACGCGATTCTGCGCGAGGGGCTGGAGGATCGCGAGTACGTTGCGGCGCACACGCATGGTTTTGCGGCGCTGGCGGAGCGCGTGCGGGAGTACACGCCGGAGCGCGTGGCGGCGTGGACGGGCATGACGGCGGCGGAGGTGGAGCAGCTGGCGCGCGAGTACGCGACGACGCGGCCCGCAATGCTGCGCATGAACTACGGTGTGCAGCGCGGCGAGAACGGCGGCACGGCGGCGCGTGCGATTGCGATGCTTCCGGCGCTGACGGGCGCATGGAAATATCGCGGAGGCGGCGGACAGCTTTCGACTTCAGGCGCGTTTGCGTGGAACAAGAAAGCAGTGGAGCGGCCGGATCTTGCGCAGGCCTCGCCACTGGGGCGGCTGGCGCGTACGGTGAACATGTCGCAGCTGGGACTCGCGCTTAACGCGGAGACCGGCGATGCGGAGGTGCTGAGCGGCGGGCCGGAGGTGCGGGCGCTGTTTGTCTACAACTCGAACCCGGCGGCGGTGGCGCCGAACCACAACGATGTGGTGCGCGGGCTGAAGAAGCCGGGTCTGTTCACGGTGGTGCACGAGCTTTTCTTCACGGACACGACGGACTACGCGGACTACGTGTTGCCGGCGACGACGTTTCTGGAGCACACGGATATTCAGGGCGCGTACGGGCACTACTTTGTGCAGCTGTCAGAGCAGGCGATTGATCCGCCGGGAGAGGCGCGGCCTAACTGGTGGCTCTTTGGGCAACTGGCTCAGCGCGTGGGATTCACGGAGGCGTGCTTTCGCGATACGGCGGAGGACATTATTGCGCAGGCGCTGGGAATTGGCGCTGACGGGCACTCGACGAACGC
>DATMUN010000104.1:0-4482 GCA_035563895.1 Occallatibacter sp.
CGTAGAGCATGCCGCCATTGACGAGCAGAAGGAAGGCGGCCCAGCGCGCGGCGGAGGCTTTGAGAAGGTGCTGGCCGAGCAGTCCGCCGGCGATGAGCACCATGAAGACGTAGACCAGGTGCAGGTAGCGCATGGGTTGCATGGGCGTAAGCCGGACCAGCGACGGGGTGGCGAGCACGAACATGGCCAGCGCCTGCTGGAAGAGCGCGTAGACGAGGACCGCGGTGGCAAAGCGCTCCATGCGCTGGTCGCCGCGCTTGAGGGAGAGATACCGGAGCACGCAAAAGAGAGCAATGGGAGCAAGGGCGCCAAGCCACTCGTACCACTGCCACTGGTAGAGGAAGAAGTAGGAGCGGGTGGCGAGAGCCTTGCGCCAGATGGGCGTGGGCGATTCAAAGATCCAGCCGAGCGGCACGGCGGCTGCGAGCGAATCGCGAAGAGAACGGAGCCACACGTACACGGGCTCCCACTGCGTGACCGCGACGGAACACGAGAACGAGATGCCGAGCAGCCCCATGATGGGATGGAGCACAAAACTGAGGATCAGCAGCGGCACGGCCTGCCAGTAGCGATACCGCAGCAGGCGAGAGACGGCGAGCAGAATGAGCGCGGTTGCCAGATTGCGCGGGTGCAGATGCTGGTCGGCGAGATAGAGCGCGGTGCCTGCAACGGGCAGTGTGAGCATGGCACCAAGCAAGGCGACGGCGGCCCACTGCGCGCGCTCGTCCTCAAAGAGGATGCGGGCGATGCTCCAACTGGCGAAGAGGATGAGCGCGAGAGAGGCGAATTGCCAGAGCAGGGCGGTGAAGGCGACGGGGATATGCGTGATCTGAACGAAGCTGGCAAGCCAGCGGTCGACCATGGTGGCCTGGAGCTGGACGCGGAAGAAGTCGGCGTCATGCGGGAAGAGGGCGGGGTTGAGGTCCGCCTTGACGGCCGCGAGATAGACGCTGTCATCTTCGATGCCGGGGTGATACCCCATGACAGCGAAGGCAAGGAGGGAAAGTACGACGATCAGGACGATGTGACGCTTACGAACTTGTTCCACGCGTTGTTAATTCCTAAAGCAAAGATTCCGAATTGGGCCCAGATCGTAGAGTTTGCAGTTCGATAGCGTCGGTCGGAATGAGGGCGTGACTACAGGCCCCGGGCCTTCGCGTGCAGGAAAATCGACTTCAAACGCGCACACGGTACTCCTGATGTGCCGGAGGTCCGGTGAAAGGTGCAATTGATTGTCGGCAAACTATAATCCGGATTGTAGAAGAGCAAAAGCCACAATTGTGAAGATTCTTTGGTGAATTTCGTCAGGTAGTTACGGCGGTAAGGCCGCACTTCCTGCGTTGCATCTTTGTTGGACGTAAACGGATAGGGATTAGAGGACAAAGGAAAAGCGAATGAAGCTCAGTACGATGAGGGCGGTGGACTTCTGGATCGGCGTTCCACTGAGTTTTTTGTGTACGCAACTGGTGCGTCTGCAGGGGTTGCGGAAGGGGCCGGAGAAGCCGGAGCGCGTCCTGTTTATCGAGCTGTCGGAGATGGGCTCGACGATCATCGCCAACCCGGCGCTCGAAAAGGCCAAGCGCGAGCTGGGTGCTGAGATCTTTTTCCTTATTTTTGAGCGCAACGTGGACTCGATCCGGTTGATGCCGACGGTGCCGGAAGCGAACATTGTCACTATCCGCGAGACCAGTCTGTGGGCGCTGGCTACGGATACGCTGCGGTTCCTGTGCTGGGTACGCAAGGCGAAGATCGACACGGTTGTGGATATGGAGCTGTTCTCGCGGTACTCGGGGCTGCTGACGGGCCTCTCGGGTGCGCGACGCCGGGTTGGATTCCACCGCTTTCATGCGGAAGGCCTCTACCGTGGTGAGATGCTGACTCACCGCGTGACGTACAACGGCCACATCCACATGGCGAAGAACTTTATTGCTCAGGTGAACGCGCTGCTGGCGCCGCCGAACGAGGTGCCCTACTCGAAGACGCATATCACGGACGAGGAGATTCGGGTGCCGATTCAGCCGGTGACCGAGGCGGAGACCGAGCACATGCGGGGGCTCATCCGGCAGGTGTATCCGGAGTATCAGCCCGGTAAGCAGCGCATTGTGCTGATCAACCCGAACAGCTCGGAGCTGCTGCCGCAGCGTCGCTGGGACCGCGACAACTTCTGCGAGGTGGCGCGGCTGGTGGTGAACGAGTGGGACGATGCGCTGGTACTGATTACGGGCTCGCCCTCGGAGCGCGAAGAGGCGCTGAAGATGCAGGAGAAGGTGAACCATCCGCGCTTCCGCAGCTTTGCCGGGATGCACAAGCTGCAGGCGATCAAGGCGTTGTACGGCATGTCAGAGGTGCTGATCACCAACGACAGCGGACCGGGGCACTTCTCGGCCATCACGCCGATCCGGTCGATTGTGCTGTTTGGGCCGGAGACGCCGAAGCTCTACGGCAGCCTGGGGAACACGGAGCCGATCTGGGCGGCGCTGGCGTGCTCGCCCTGCGTGACGGCGTTTAACCAGAAGAACTCGGCATGCAATGACCCGGTGTGCATGCGGATGATTACGCCGGAGCGCGTGCTGGAGTCTGTGCGCGGCGTGCTGAATGGAACGCCGCACGCCGCGGCGAAGAGCTAATCAAATCCGGCGGCGGTGAGTGGCAGGTGCACGGTCGGCTCCTGCCTCAGCCGGTGGCGCAGGCGCTGGCGGAGCTGCTGGAAGGCATAACAGCCGAGAAGAATGCAGAGCGGGTCGAGCGGGCGCATGCGGTAGGCCTCAGGGTGCGTGAAGTAGTAGAGCACCGGATAGAGAAAGAGCACGCTGCCGAGGCGCAGGGCTTCAGCGCGCTTTTGCCGCCAGGCGAAGGCGAGACCGAGAAAAGCGAGCAGCGTCGTTGAACTGATTAGGACGATGTTGGGTGGGTCGAGCGGCTCTTCGCGCAGGTAGCGCGGATCGAAGCTCCAATAACCAGTCCAGAGATAGGCGGCGCGCCGTGCGGACATCCATGCGAACCAGCGTGGGTGCGCGGTAATATAGGCGCGCGCCTGATCGAACTTATGATCCATGTAAGTCAGTTCGCCGGAGGAGTTATATTCGGCGAGCTCCTGCGGGTTGTGGTTGGGGTGCAGGTCGCCATGACGCCAGTGGAGCGAGTCTCCGTTGTTGCCTAGCCATAACTCGAGGCCGAGGCTGTCGCGCATGGGGATGAAGCGGTGGAAGACGATCTGGTTGCGTACGAGCCACGGAGCGAGCACGGCACACATGGCTAGAACAGCTGCGAGCAATTGCACGCGCCATGCGGCGGGCCATGTTGCGCGCTGCCACACAGCTAGCACGAGCAGACAGGGAACGACGACAAGCACAGAGGGCTCGACAAGTCCGGCGAAGCCGCTGAGGGCACCGAAGCCGAGCCAGAGCGTGGTGTTCGATGAGTGCTCGATCTGCTGCGCGAGGCTGAGCATCCAGCAGAGGCATAGCAGCAGCAGGTGAGTGGACCATGGCCACTCCGCGGAGAAGTAGATGCCGCAGGGTGAGAGCGCCCAGCTCCATCCGGCGAGGGATGCGATGCGAGGGCCGAAGCCGCGCTGCGCCATGCGATAGACAGGCACGCAGGCGAGTGCGGAGAGCAGGCAGTTGAGCGCGAGCATCGCGATGACGGCGAGTGTTGACTGGATGCCGAAGATGCGGAAGATGCCCGCGAGCAGCATTGGGTAAACAGGCGTGAGGATCGCCGAGGGCTGATGCGAAGGGAAGGCGCTGCCGAAGCCTTCGCCCGCGAGGAGTGCACGCGCGACGTTGCCCTGCTCGAAGTGGGCGAGGTTATAAGGCGATAGCCACTCGTGATAGACGAATGGGATTACGGAGAGGCGCAGGATGAGCGCGGCAACGATCATCCAACCGATGGCAGAGAGCTGTGGAACACGCAGGCGCGGGCTGATGCCGCGGGCGCGGCTATGCAAGAGTTCGGCTGAGAACAATGATGGAATCTCCTCGTGAATGTCGGAGGAGTTACGAGGCCTCGTTGCTCCCTTTTTCTGGATTCATAGACGAAGGGCACGCGGCGGAGTAAGCAGAGAAGTGTGAGATAGATGTAACTAGATAATTAGGTAAGGGGAATTAGAAGGATGGGTAACTTAGAGCGCGGGAAGAAAGCTGCGGAGCAGCAGGAAGCCGGCGACGCCGAGGAAGAAGATGAAGGCCATGTGGATGCCGGGCTCGCGGTTGACCTCGGGGACGAGGTCGCTGGCGCCGACGTAGAGCGCGACGCCGGCGGAGATGGGCAGGCCGTAGGGCATCCAGTGGGGAGCGAGCTCGATGACGAGCACGCCACCGATGGTGGCCGCGGCGAGCGCGACGGCGGAGAGGAAGGCTGCGGAGCGGCTGCGGCCGCTGGCGAGCATGACCGAGGCCATGGTGAAGCCCTCGGGCATCTTGTGCAGAAAGATGGCGAGGAAGATGAGCCAGCCGAGTGCGCTGTTCACGACGAAGCCGG
>DATMUN010000105.1:0-2751 GCA_035563895.1 Occallatibacter sp.
GCCGAGCGGCAGCCGCCGCCTCGGGAGCGCAAGACAACAAAGGAATGACACGCGCGTGTCACACCCTCCCTTCAAGGCTCTTACGGAGCGCAGACAATGTCCCCCGCCAGCGAACAAGCGATACGAGACGCGATCGAGCGGTTTTACCTCGCGTTTTCAACGAAGGACATTGCGCTGCTGCGCCAGGTCGTCACGCCCGACTGGGCATATCTGCCCGAACCCGCCGGCGCCGCTCCCGGTCCCGAGCAGATGACCCGGCTGCTCGAGAACATCGCTTCCGCCATGCCCGATATGAAAATACACATCCTCGATCTGCTGATACACGGCGACCGCGCCGGCGTACGGGCAGAGGTGACGGGCACGCAGACGGGTCAACTGCTGGGCATTGCGGCAACCTCGAAGGAGATCCACTTCGCCATTCATTCCTTCCATCAGTTGCGCGGCAACCTGATCGAAAAGACATGGCATCTGGAAGATTGGCTCTCGGTCTTCCGGCAACTCGGCGAATTGCCTAAACAGCTGGATCCCGGCTGAAAGCGCGAGCGGTCCCGGCACGCCATCTAAAGTTTCCGCCACGCCTGCCGAGATTGTGGCGGAACTCGATTAACTTCCGAAAAAGTAACGAAATAGCCTCCATTTCGGCCTGATTTTGCTGCCAAAACTGATCTCACGCACCGGGTCTGTTACCCGAAAAACTTCCGGGATCAACAGATTTCAACCATAAATCTTCTATCCTCGTCGACGGTCGTAAACCAGCGCTACAGCCAGCCACGGCAACTGTCCAAGATCTGTCTCATCCCAAAGCATCCAAGCCGATCGACTCAAGATCGGCCTTTGCGGACGCTCAGTTCCAGTGAGCGGCGCGGCGGCTTTACGTCAGTCAACTGCCATTCGGATAACGGGCGTCGCGACTCGCGGCGTTGACTGTCGACGGATGAGTGTTCTCGGACCCTGAACAGCCACCCAGATATTTCCGGCTTGCGACGCATAAATGGACTGCCAGTTTGCTGCGAATGCGTTAGTAAATGCACCGGCCAGAACCGCTCCGATCAACGCGTTGCGACCGATGTTGGACTCCGTGTGGGCATCTTTTCCGACGTGTCGGCCCCTCGATATCCTGATTGCCGTGGGACGAGCACTGAAAGTTGAGAAATCGCGAAATAGCTCGGGCAATAGAAAGATATGCAAGCGTGAGGATCTCCCGCTAAGTCCAATCCGGAAATCAACGTGCACCCTCGCCCCGTTAGCGAAGACCTGACAAAACGGGTGATAGCGCACGTGAACAGTGACCCGCGCGGCGGACTTGCTAAATACTATGGCCGTCGCACGAGGATCAAACTAAATCACATGGACTACAACTCGATCCAGACCTAGTGTTCAGGGCGCTGGCGTCTCGATTCGAGCGCAGCCTGCACCGGGTGTGCCTTGAAAGGAGCGAAAAGATGAGAATCCAACCGAATCCGCACGTCATCGCTGCAGTAGTCTTGGGCGCCGCGCTAACTGCTGGCTTCGCAGGCGGCGCCTTGGCACAACAGGCGACGGACAACGGTATGCCGCAGATTCAGCGACAAGGTGATATAGAGTTCGTATCGGGTGGCGTCGGCGCCGATGAGTCGCATGCGCTGGAGAGCGCCCGCAGCCAGTGGCCGCTTGGACTGAACTTCACCGGCTCGGGTTCGGACTACCTCGCCGACGTGCAGGTCAGGATCGTTGATTCCCATAACTCGGATGTATTGAAGGCCACGTCGCAGGGGCCGTACATGCTGGTGCGATTGCGGCCTGGCCAGTACACCGTGCATGCGAGCTACAAGGGCAATGAACAGAGCAAGGCAGTAACCGTGCCGGCCAAAGGCAGCACCAGGTCAACCTTCCACTGGTCATCCCAGTAAACATCGTTTGGCGGGTCTCTAAGCGGCTCCCGCTCCAGGGGTAATCGTTCGACTCGTGCAAAATCTGGCGGTTTTTTCGGAAAAACGCCGATTGCTCAACGACTTACGAATCCCGCAATTGCGCCAGAACCGCGATGCCGCATCGCCTTGCTGAAAGCGACTTGCAAGCTGTCGTTGCCGGATTTTGAGAGGAATCGCTCCGTTTCGGCTCGCCGATCAACGACGGATTCGTCGCTGAGCCGATGCAGCCTACGGCCAGAACCACCCGCGCCTGAGCCAGTTCGGGCCAGCCACCGGAAGGCAGGCCGTGTGCTGTCAGTGAACCTGCTGACTGGCAGGTCTGCTCAGGGCGTGGTAAAAAGGCTGACGTCGCGGGCGGCCGCTGCGTGCCGTACCGCGTTCGGGAATGCAATTTTCAACATCTACAGGTTCAAAAATGGCAACTGGTACCGTGAAATGGTTTAACGATGCAAAGGGCTTTGGTTTCATCACTCCGGACGAAGGCGGCGAAGACCTGTTCGCCCACTTCTCGGAAATCAGGACTGAAGGCTTCAAGTCATTGCAGGAAAACCAGAAAGTAAGCTTTGAGGTGAAGATGGGACCGAAGGGCAAGCAGGCTGCAAATATCAAGCCTGTGTAATCGCGACGCACATCATCCTGGCGCGTAACCCGCCCAGCGCGCGTCACGTTCTCTTATGTTCGGCGCGTCAGTAGTTCGTGAAAGAAGTAACGGGCTGTTCACATGCAGTCGCCGCAACGATTGACAAGATTCTTCATCGCGAAAAATCAAGCGATCAAGGAGACGGCCCGTTATTATTTCAATGCGCTGTTGCGCGCAAACCCGGGGCGCGATAAATGCCTG
>DATMUN010000106.1:0-4071 GCA_035563895.1 Occallatibacter sp.
GGTCAGGTACTCCCAACACAAGGCACTATCTTCATCAGCGTCAACGACCACGACAAGGCAGCCATCGTCGACCTCGCCAAGCGCTACGTCGAACTAGGCTTCAAACTCATCGCCACTGAAGGAACCGCCAACATCCTCGAGCGCGCCGGGCTTACTGTCGAGCGCGTATTCAAGGTGAAGGAAGGCCGGCCCAACGTCGTCGATCTCATCAAGGGCGAACGCATCCAGCTCGTCATCAACACACCGCGCGGGCAAGACACCATCTTCGACGAAAAGGCCATCCGTCGCGCCGCCGTTCTGGCTCGCATCCCTACCATCACCACCATCTCGGCAGCTCAGGCCGCCGTCGAAGGCATCGCTGCCATGCAGCGTCATCAGACCACGGTCGCAGCGCTCCAGCAGCTCCACCCGTCCACGAACTAGCGACACCTACTGAAGGCGCGCCTGCCGCGCCTTCAGAACCCCTACAATAAAGACATGCTGATCGAAGGAATCTTCGCCGCCATCACTACTCCGTTTTACCCGGATGAGCGTGTTTACTACCGCAAACTCGAGGCCAACGTCGCCCGCTACTCGCGCAGCCTGCTCTCCGGTCTCATCGTTCTCGGCTCCACCGGTGAAGCCGCAGAGCTCGATGATGCTGAGACCCGTGAAGTCTTTCGCGTTGCCGCGGATGCGGCCGCAGCAGAGAAGGTCCTCGTCGCTGGCATTGGCCGTGAATCGGTAAGAGCCACCATCGCGCTCGCCGAGGCCGCAGCCGAGGCGCGCTACGACGCCGTCCTCGTCCGCACGCCCACTTACTACGCGCCCTCCATGACACCGCAGGCCGTAGCCACCTACTACCGCAGCGTCGCCGATCGCTCGCCGCTCCCGGTCATTCTCTACAACATTCCCCGGTTCGTCCCATACAAGATTCCCGTTGAGATGGTTGCCGAGCTCGCGAGCCATCCCAACATCATCGGCATCAAGGACTCAAGCGGCGATCTCAACAACCTGATGGCCCTGATCGCCGCAACACAAAACGCTCCCAAGCGCACTGTCACTGTGACTCCAGTTTTTGAAGCGGTCACAGCGCGCATGCTCAAGCCCGCAACCGCTCAGCCCGATCAGGCCACCTTCGTCGCCGCATCCGATCTCGCAGGAGGCATCGCCGTAGCAGCCGCGCCGCCCGCCCCTGCGCTCAAGACGCGCACCCGCGAAGTCGGCTTCCAGGTGCTCACTGGTTCGGCAGCCATCACGCTCGCGGCGCTCGAGGCCGGAGCTGCCGGAGCCATCCTCGGCTTCGCCGCCTGCGCGCCACAGGCCTGCCAGGAAATCTACTTCGCCTGGAAAGATCACGACCAGAAGCTCGCCGCCGACAAGCAGCAGCGTATCCTGGCCGCAAGCCAGCGCATCGTCAATGAACTCGGCATCAACGGCGTCAAGTACGCCTGTGATTTCAACGGCTACTATGGCGGCTATGCCAGAAGGCCCTTACTGCCGCTGGTAGCCAGCCAGAAGCAGGAGATCGAAGCTCTGCTGGCCAATATCCGCAACTAAGCGCATCGCCCGCATCACTCTTAGAAATCGTGATGCGGTTCAATCAGTGAGACCGGAATCTGCGTGTGCGTCGCCGTCTCCGCCGAATCCTCGGCTTCAGTCTGCACACGCAGCCGAGAGACGCGTTCCCAATTGTCGACGCGCGGCTTCTCCGGAATCCACGTCGGCAAAGGCATACGCAGATACTCCGCGAGTGCTTCTGCGTACTGCTCATACAACGCCCGCAATTCACGCAAGCGTTCATACGAATTGCCATCACGGCACACACTCACGCCACTCTGGCACAATCGCCCGTAGAGTTCCTCGTAACGCTCGCGTGGCAGACGATCCGCACAGTGCGCAGCCGGCTTCAGCGAAAGCACCTGCGACAGATCAATCAGCGCATGCCGCGCCATGATGAATGTCAGCTGCGCCTGCCGAGCCTCATGACCTCTCACCCCTGCAATCAGCAGCGCCGAAGTATCCAGAATCGATGTCAGCGCACTCAGCCAGCTCTGATTGGCGTGCTGCGAACGGAAGTAGCACAGCAGCGGATAAGAGATGTGGCTTTCAAGCAACTCCGCCGACCATCGTTCCCACTCTGTCAGCAGCAGTCCAAGCGCCTCTTCCGCGCCAACGTGCGAGTGGCGCCGCAGGAGTTCCGCAGCCGTCGGCGGCGAACCTGCACGCGCGTCCAGCAGTGCGATGCTTACCTCCCGCCGCGAAAAAGCGCTGTAGAGAACAGGGAAGTAGCCCATCACCGCTGCCAGAAATCCTAGCCCGGTCCCGGCCTCAAGAATCACCAACGCACGCACCGCAGGACTGTGCGGCGTCACATCGCCCAGACCCAGCGTAAACAGCGTAGTGCCGCTCATATACAGGTCCGATCGAAATCCCGCCGCCTGCAACGGGTCGTGCAATGGGCTGCCGAGCGATGTGAAGAGAAACGCGAACCCAAGGACCAGTCCGAATGCCCAGATAATCAGCAGGAAGATCAAAGAGAGCGGCCCATAGTAGCTATACAGCGTCTCCCGCTTTCGAACGTCTTTCACCAGCTGCGCAAGTATCACCCACGGTCGCCACGTTAGCGAGTAGAAGAGCCTGGTGATGCGAAAGCGCCCGATCGCCCGCCTCGGCAGAATGATCGTCTGAAAGGCATCAAACAGCACGACGAACAGCGAGAGCACTCCCGCGATCCATGTCAGTCCGTTCATTCGAGTACCCCGTCCTGTGCGCTGCCCGGTTGGCTGTCTGTATGCTATCTGAAACCATTACGCAACGGGGTATTTAGGGCGCCAATGCAGCCGCTCTATAATCCAGTTGATGGCGAGGAGCAAAACAGCGTGACAGCTCGGCGTGTCGATGACCAGACAGACTCACTCGAATCGCTGGACCAGGCCCGGCAGACCCTGCGCGAGCACATCGTGCGCCTGGGGCTGAAGCACAGCGCCCAACGAGACACAATCCTGCGCATCTTCATCAATACGCACGAGCACCTCTCCACCGAGGATCTGCATCGTCTCGTCCGCGAGATTGACCCGGCAATCGGCTACACCACCGTCTACCGAACGCTCAAGCTCTTCGTGCAGTGCGGCCTTGCCACCGTGGTGGAGTTCCACGACGGCGTCGCGCGCTACGAGCATGGACTGAATCGCCGCACGCATCATCACATGGTCTGCACCGTGTGCGGCGACTCCGTCGAGTTCTTCGCACCCGAGATCGAGAAGGTCGAGCAGCGCATCGGTCACGAGTTCCACTACGTCACCGCGCGCCACACCTTCCAGATCTACGGAACCTGCCCAGCCTGCCGGCAGAAGGTTCAGTAGCTCATCGTCAGAACGAGAACTTCGCCGCAAGCTGTAGTTCGCGCGGAGCGTTCGCACTTACGATCTTTCCAAAATTGGCGCTGTCCGGATTGCCATTCACCGCATTTGCTCCAAAGAACTGCGCGTGATTGAAGACGTTGAAAGACTCTGCCCGAAGCGTCAACGTGCGCGTCTCGCCCAGCCGCACCTTCTTTTCCAGCGACATGTCGAAGTTCTCCATGCCCGGCCCGTAGAAGAACCGTCGCCGTGCATTGCCCTCTTCGCCCTCAGTCGGAATCGTAATCAGCGCTGTATTGAATGCCGCCTGGCCGTTGCGCGGATTGCGGTTCAGCTTCAGGTCGCCCGCGGCCACGTTCGGCGTATCCACGCCGTTGTTGTTAATGCCGTTCGGCATCGATCCAATCAGCGAAGTGTCGTCATTGTTGAACAGCGTCACAGGCATGCCCGTGCTGAAGCGCGTAATCCCAGAGAGCCGCCAGTCATCCGTCCAGACGCTGCGATGCCGCGTCAACTGCGCGAAGGGAAGAGCAACGTCATAACTCAAGACCACGTTGTGCCGCACATCGAATGCGGAGATCGCGCGGCTCCACTCCGGGTTCAGCGGATTGACTTCCTCCGACAGGCTCGACGAGTTGTCGATCGACTTGGAGTACGTGTACGCAGCCAGCAGTTCCGCACTGCGGCTGCTATGCTTCAGCGTGGCTTCAAATGCGTTGTAGTGGCTGCC